>JASHUI010000371.1:0-2566 GCA_030040095.1 Streptosporangiaceae bacterium
CTTGTCCCAGAGCGGGATATCAACCAAAAAAACGGAGAAACGCCCAAGCGAGCAGAAAATGAACAGTGCGCGTTCCGCACGGGCCGCAGAACAGGCCGAGGAAAGGGCCCGGGAGCCATTTGGCGCGGGCGGGTTAGGCCGGCTGGGGTTGCCGACGCGGGCGGGTTAGGCCGGCTGGGGTTGCCGACGCGGGCAGGCGGGCAGCAGCCTGCCGGCTGGGCCGCGGTGCCCGTGCTGGCCGGCGATGGGTGCGGCGTTGCTGCAGCTAGATGTACAGCGGATTCGCACCCATCCCGGCCGGCGTCACCCCGGGCCCGGCGACATGACCTGATCGGCCTAGCGCGCCAGGCGGTAGACGGACGCGCCGTCGGCCCGGTAGTCGAACCGGAATCCGACCGCGGTGAGGTAACGCAGGATCACCGGAGTGGAGGACCAGGCGATGGCCCAGCCGACGTCCATCCGGCGCACGTCCAGCCGGGCCGCGTTCAGCCGGGCCGCGTCCGCGCTGCCGCCCCTGAACAGCTCGCCGTACAGGCTGGACGGCGCCTGCTGGGCGTCGAGCAGGTAGGCGTAGAACGGGTGCCGTCTGATCGCCGCCTCCTCGGACTCGGGCAGCCGGGATATGTAGGCGATGGAGCGCGGATGGCCGTCGGCCGTCGCCTGCACCTCGGCCTCGGGGTTGAAGCCCGCCCCCTCGTCGGGCAGCGGCACGGCGCTGCGCACCCCGAAGGGGATATCCAGGACGATCGACTTGGAATGATCGGCGGCGATCGGCCGGTCCAGGGCCGGCAGGGCCGTGGGCATGACCGGGGGAGCGGCACCGGGATACGAGCCCACGCTGCCGGCCTCGAGGATCGCGAACGCGAGCACCACGATCAGCAGGCGCCTGTGGTGGTAGCGCAGCCAGTTCACGCCGGCTCCGGCGAGCAGCGCGGCGGGCACGAGCCCGAGCTCGGTGATCCGGTTGGCTTCCCGGAACGAGGACAGGAACGGCACCCGCACCATCCAGGTGTACGGCATGATCACCGACACGTGAATGCCGTGCCAGAATTCGCCGAACGGCACGTACCGGTGAGCGCCGATGACGATCCCGGCCCCCAGGGCGGTGATGGTGGCGCCCAGCCACAGCAAGCCGAGGGCCCTGGCGCCGTGCCTGCGCCACGAGACGGCCAGGCCGAACAGCGCCAGCAGGGTCAGTACCACGCCATAGGCCGTGAACGTCAGGCTGGAGCCGCCATGCCAGTAGTCCTCGGCCAGGAGCCTGAGCCCGAAGAAGGAGACCCGCGGCGATGGCGCGAATATCTGCTGCAGGTTGGCGCCGGAATTCTGGTAGTCCGACGCCAGCGCGCCCTGCGGCACGGCCGCGTCGGCGGTCTGCTGGATCATCGCGATGAGCTGCGGACTGGCGACCACGACGGTGACCGCCGCGGCGAGGGCCGCCGAACGCGCCCTGACCCAGGCCCCGGGCCCGCCGTCGGCCGTGCGGGCGACCAGCCAGGGCAGGAGAACCAGTATGGCCAGGGCGCCCGCCAGGATCGCCGACTCCTGGTCGGTCAGCAGCGCGGCTCCCAGCACCACGCCCAGGATCGTGGCCTGCCGCCAGCCCGGCCGGCGTCGCAGCCTGACCGAGGCCTCCAGGGCCAGCGGCAGGAAGATCGCGCCGAGCGCCGCCTGGATCTCGTACCAGGCGTTCCACGTCATCATCGTGGACAGACCGAAGAACGCCCCGGCGGCGATCGCGCCGGTTTGCGAGGGCAGCCACAGCCTGGCCGCCCGGTACATGGCGTAGCACATCAGGCCGGGCGCGGCGGCCGACAGCAGGTTGTAGGTGAAGCTCGGTCCGTAGACGAGCGTGACCGGCGTCATCAGCACGCCAGGCAGCGGCATCAGCGTGTGGAACGCCAGCGGCGCCCCGACCGGCGCCGCCAGGTAGCCGGTGAACCAGGGGTTGCTCAGGTGCACCACCGAGCGCGCCATCCACCAGAAGTCCCAGACGAACAGGCCGGGATCCCGGGCGTCTCCCGGCAGCACCTGCTGGGTCAGGTAGAGGGCACGGTCCCAGTTGACGATGACCCCGGCGGCCAGGTAGCCGATCAGCAGGGTTAGGTGCACGACGACGGGGCGGCGGGCGAAGCCGAACCTCGCCGGCCAGGGCCGCCCCGTGGCCGCGATGTCCTCGTCGTGGCCGAGCGCCACGTCCCCGGTGGTCATCGCGCCGGCCGACGCGGTGCGCGGCGGGCGACCTGCGCCGTGTTCCCCGCCGGGCGCGCCACGCGGACCGATCCCGCTTTCATGGTGGCTGAGGTTACCTCGTGGTGCGGAAGCCGGAGGTCAGCGCCACGGAAAAGCCGGTCAACGAGGGCGCAAGAATGAGCGCGCGCGGCGGCTCATGTCCGCGCCGCGGAGCCTCCCGCGACAAGGCCGCCGGCGGCCGCCTGGCGGCGCAGCCAGGATGGCGGCTGCCCGGACTCGGCGGCGATGGCCCGCCAGGTCCAGCCCGCGGCGCGGCGACGAGAAAGGTAGTCGGCCATGGTCTCGAAGCCGAGGCCGGCGGCGACCTGCGCCG
>JASHUI010000372.1:0-2670 GCA_030040095.1 Streptosporangiaceae bacterium
CGCGAACGCCTCCGTCGGGGGCACCCGGGGCGCGCCGAGGGGCCGGCGCGGATAGTCGAGGCGTTCCTCGACGATCTCACTGACCTCCTCTCGCGGCGCGACCAGCTCGAAGACGCCCCTGTCCACCTCCCAGTAGCCGAGCTGCTCGGCCCGCAGGGCGTCATGGCCCTGGTAGGCGATGTGCAGCCGCTCGCCGAGATCGTCGAGCACGATGCAGCGTTCGCCACGGAACCTGCCCACCGGCCGGGACTCCCACAGCGCCTGCACGTCCTGAACGCGCAGTTGCTTGCGCCAGTGGCCGGTAGCGGGCTCGAAGCCAAGTTCCTCGGGCGGCGGGCACGCCGCGAACAGCACCACGTCCTCGTCGCTGGGACCGACGCCCGCCTCGTAGGGGACACCGCGGTAGGTCGCCATCAGCCGGTAGCGCATGCTCAGATCGCCCCCACCGGGCGCAGCCACACCTGCCCGTCGTACCGGGCGATGAACTCCTCCCCGCCGGCGGCGATCCGGTGGATCTCGGCCCCCACCGGGACCGGGACCGGGTCGAGGTAGAACTCGGCGACCACGTGCGCCCGGGACGAGGTGTAACCCGTGCCGGTGAACGGCGGCTTGCCGGACCAGTCGCCGCCGTGCTCGGCCGAGTAGGGGATCTGATACGACTCGGGGACCACCGCATTCCAGCGCAGCACGTACACCTCCGCGATGTCCGGAGCGAAGTCGGAACCCCCGTAGCCAAGGTCGAGCGCCTCGTAGTACTCGGCAGGGCTGGCGAAGGAGGTGTCCTCCACCCGGTATACGAACCCGGCGATCACCGCCCGCCGGCCGGTCAGGTACGGCTCGACGAGGCGCGGCGGGATCGCCTTCTGCATGAGCGTCCCCGCCTTGATCGCCATGGACACCTGGTCAGCCTGCGGCACGCGTTCCCCTGTGGTTCGGACGTTGGTGCGGTTCCATGAGAGTCTCACATCGCGAAATGCGTCCTCAACTGCTTCGGGCTGACCTGTTAGTCCCCCGGCGGGCAAGGCTACCTGCGCGGATGCCGGTCCGGTGGGGCGGCGGCGGTAGACGGCGGAGCGGCTTGGCGGCGGGGCGGGGCGGCGCCGGGCCGCATAGAGTGGCCGCGTGTCCCTGCTTGGCGGTGGCAAGTCACCGTTTCATGATGACGACGGCTCCGCCGACCCGCGGGCGCAGGCCTCGCTGGCCGCGTTCGGCTCCGGACTCGGCAGCGAGCACGACGCGCTGACGGCGCTGGCCGCCTCGCGGCTGCTGGTGCCGATCGTGGCCGCGCCCAGCGAGAGCGGCGACCAGGGCGATCATGGCGACCACGGCGCCGAGATGTCGCTCCCGACGCTGATCGGGCGCGACGGCCGGCCCGCCATCCCGGCTTTCACCTGCCTGGACACGCTGGCCAGATGGGATCCGCGGGCCCGCCCGGTGCCCGCGCTCGCCCCCACGGTGTGGCGTGCGGCCGTCGACAGCTCGACCGCGGTCGTGGTGGACGTGGCCGGCCCGGTTCCGCTCGCGATCGAGGGCGCGCGGCTGACGGCCCTGGCCGACGGCCAGCCGGTCCCGCTCCCGCATCAGGATCCGGACGTGCTGGCCGTGGTGCGCGAGGCCGCCGCGGGCCGCCCGGAGATCGCGGGGATCCGGCTCGCGGCCGGCAGCGACCTGCAGCTCGAGCTGACGCTGGCGGACGGCTGCGACCCGGCGGCCGGCCAGGAGGTGGCCAGGCAACTGGGCGGCGAGCTGATGGAGCGGCTCGGTGCGCGGCTGCGGCGTGGCATCACGGTCGCCGTCATGCGCTCGGGCGGGCACCGGGACTTGTGACCATGGCAGGATCGGCAGCATGCTGCGCTGGCTGACCGCGGGCGAGTCGCACGGGCGCGCGCTCGTGGCGATCTGCGAGGGCATGCCCGCGGGCGTGGAGGTCACGACCGCGGACATCGCGGCGGCGCTGGCCCGCAGGCGGGCCGGATACGGCCGCGGCGCGCGGATGAAGTTCGAGCGGGACGAGGCCGAGATCACCGGGGGAGTGCGGCACGGCGTGACGCTCGGCGGCCCGGTGGCGATCAGGGTCGGCAACACCGAGTGGCCGAAGTGGCAGACGGTGATGTCGCCCGACCCCGTGGATGCCGCCGACCTGGCCGACCAGGCCAGGAACGCCCCGCTGACCCGGCCCCGCCCCGGCCACGCCGACCTGGCGGGGATGCAGAAGTACGGGCACCCCGACGCGCGGCCGGTGCTGGAGCGGGCCAGCGCGCGCGAGACCGCGGCCCGGGTGGCGCTCGGCGAGGTCGCCCGCAGATACCTCAGCCAGGCCCTCGGCATCCAGATCCTGAGCCATGTGGTGGCCATCGGCACGGTGAGCGCGCCCGAGGGCGTGGTTCCCGGTCCGCAGGACGGCCCGCGGATCGACGAGGACCCGGTGCGCTGCCTGGACCCGGCGGCCAGCGCGGCCATGCAGGACGAGATCGACAGGGCACGCAAGGACGGCGACACCCTCGGCGGCGTGGTCGAGGTGGCCGCTCACGGCGTGCCCCCCGGCCTGGGCAGTCACGTGCACTGGGACCGCAGGCTCGACGGCAGGCTGGCCGCCGCCCTGATGAGCATTCACGCGATCAAGGCCGTCGAGATCGGCGATGGCTTCACCACCGCGCGGCGGCGCGGCTC
>JASHUI010000373.1:0-7433 GCA_030040095.1 Streptosporangiaceae bacterium
CCGCGGCCCGGCCGGCCAGCGCGGCCCGCGCCGGGCCGGCCGCGAGCACCAGCAGCAGCACGAACAGCGCCATCCCGGTCAGTATGTACAGGTTGCCGGTGAGCAACTGCAGACCGTGCCAGTGGTACTCGGCGTACCACGGCCGGTCACCGAGTTTGTAGTAGGTCGACGGGTTGGTGTTGGGCGGGGCCCAGATCAGGCCCTTGGAGAACCCGCTCAGGTCGTCCGGCTCGCCCCACAGGCGTCCCGGCCAGGCGCCGAACAGCAGGATGATCGCGAGGCCCAGCCCGCCCCAGGCCAGCCGGACGGCCACGCGGCGGGCTCGCACCGCGTAGACCACGGCCACGACCGTCCCTGGCACGATCCACACCCAGTGGTGGTCCCAGCTGATCGGCGAGACCAGCAGCCCGGTCAGCGCGCAGGTCATCAGCCCGACCATGCGGTGCCCGGCCCGGTCAAGGACCGCCGCGCAGACCACCCCGGCGACCGCCGTCAGCGCCGCCACGACCAGATAGGTCGGGTTGGCGCCCGCCACGCTGCCGGTGAGCCGGGTGATGAGGCCGTACAGCGACTGGTTGCCCTCCCATCCGACGAACCCGGTGCGGGTGCCGCGGTAGAAGAGCCCGTCCAGCCACCACTTCCGCGAGTCGGCGGGCAGCACGATGAACCCCAGCGCGATCGTGAGCACGAACGTGCCGGCCGCGACCGCGGCCTGGCGGAACCGCCGGGTCAGCACCAGGTACGGGATGTAGATCAGCGGTATCAGGTCGATCCCGGCCGCGACGCCGATCCCGGCCCCCTTCCACCACCGCCGGTCCGGCTGGACCTGATCCCACAGGATCAGCGCCATCAGCACGAGCTCGATCTGGCCCAGGAACAGCGTCCGCTGCACCGGCTCGGTCCAGAACAGCGGCGCGGCCAGCAGCAGCGTCGCGCCCAGCCGGGCCAGGCCGCGCCGGTAGCCGAGCGCGCCGAACGTCATCCAGATCGCCGCGAGCAGGGCCAGGATGTTCACCGCCACCGAGATCTTCACCAGCGTCCAGAAGGACACCAGCGTCAGCACCGTGAACACCATGGCCGCGAACGGGGTGTAGGTGAACTTCAGTTGCCCGGCCCACTGGTAGAGCGGCGCCGCCCGGTGCGCCCGGTAGATCGGGGCGACGTGCCGGACGACGAGCCCGGCGTCGGTGTACACCCGCAGGTCGACGGGCACCACCCATTGATTTGTCGGGTGGGTGACGACGAAGATGACGTAGCCCAGCATGGCCACGCCGAAGGCCACGCCGCCGATGGTGAGCAGCCAGTCGGCGCGCCGGTACCACGCGACGCCGGCCGGGCCCGGGGTGAGCACCGCCGACTGCCGTGCCGTGGTCACGGCGCCCCCTGGTCAGTTGAGGCCACCCGTGCACGATATCTCCATCCCGCCGCGCGCACCGTGGATACCCTTGGCCGCGGGAAGGCTGATATATGCGCCGAAACGGCACAACCAGGGGCAGGCGCCGGGTCACGGCGCTGGTGGTCGTGATCGTCCTGATCGCGGCCGCGGCGGCCGCCGGCGGCGGCTACCTGCTGCTGCGAACGATCGGCAGCCCGCAGCAGACCGCGGCCAGCTACCTGAGCGCCTGGCAGCGCGGCCGCTACCCGGCCATGGACAGAATCACCGTCAACGCGCCGGCGTCCGGGCTGGCCGGCCCGTTGCGGGCGGCCGGCACCCAGCTCGGGATCAGGCGCATCCGCCTGGTGCCGGGCCGGGCAACCGTGAGCGGGGGATCGGCCGAGGAGGGCTTCACCGCGACCGCCGACCTGGCCAGCGGCCACGTCTGGACGTACACCGGGCAGTTGCGGCTGGTCAGGCAGGACCGCCGGTGGTGGGTGGACTGGAGTCCGGCGGCCATCTACCCGCGGCTGCGCCCCGGCTCCCGGTTCGTGGTCAGCGCCACGTGGCCGGCCCGGGGCCAGGTCCTGGCCGCCGACGGCACCGTGCTGAGCTCGCCCCAGGTCATCGCCGAGTCCGGCTCGATCTCGCTGCTCACGGGAAACCTGGTCGCCGCGACCGCGGCGCAGGCCAGGGCGCTCGGCGCCCCCTATCAGGCCGGCGACCTGATCGGCCAGGGCGGGATCGAGCAGTCCTACCAGTCGTGGCTGGCCGGGCGGCCGGCCGTGACCATCCGGGTCGAGGGGCCGGGCGGCGAGCTGACCGCGGCCCGGTTCGCCGCCACTCCCGGCCGGAACGTGCAGACGGGCATCGACCTGCGGTATCAGCTGGCCGCCTCGCGGGCGGTACGGTCGGCGGCCACGACCAAGCCGGTGGACCTGGTGGCCATCCAGCCGTCCACCGGGCGGGTGCTCGCCGTGGTCGAGCGCCCCGGCGGGTTCAACCGCGCGCTGGAGGGCGAGTTCCCGCCCGGCTCGACGTTCAAGGTGGTCACCGCGTCCGCGCTGGCGAACGCCGGGATGCGGCCGTCCAGCACGGTGCAGTGCCCGAGCCAGGTCGACATCGGCGGCCGGGTCTTCCACAACGACGACAACGAGCAACTCGGCACCACCAGCCTGCAGTCGGCCTTCGCCGTGTCGTGCAACTCCACGTTCGCCCTGCTGGCCACCCAGCGCCTGGGCGGGCCCGCGCTCGCCTCGATGGCGGCCGAGTTCGGCTTCAACGCCTCGCCCGCGCTCGGCGTCCCGGCCATCCTGGGGCAGTTCACCACCCCGCACCAGCCGGTCGACCTGGCGGCCGACGCCTTCGGCCAGGGCACCGACCTGGTCAATCCGCTCAGCCAGGCCACCGTGGCGGCCGCCGTCGAGAACGGCACCTGGCTTCCGCCGCTGCTGGTGACGAATCCGGCGCCCCGGCAGTCGGCCGGCCCGCACCAGCTCAGCCCGGCGATCCTGGACACCCTGCGGCCGATGATGCGCGCGGTGGTCACCAGCGGCACCGCCGCCGGGGTCGGCTTCCCGCCCGGGGTCTACGGGAAGACCGGGACCGCCCAGTACGGGAACGGCCCCAATCCGCCCTCCCACGGCTGGTTCATCGGCTACCGCGGCGACCTGGCCTTCGCGGTACTGGTCGAGGGCGGCGGCATCGGGGCCGACAGCGCGGGGCCGATCGCCAACGCCTTCCTGCGTCAATTGTGATCAAATCCCCGCTGCCATGAAAAACGGCGCGGCTAGACTCGTGGCCGTGTCGCACCCGGCCTGGTACCTGACGACGTGATCGGCTACATCATCCGTCGGCTAGGCCAGGCGATCATCGTCATCGTTGGGGTCGCGCTCATCGTGTTCATGCTTCGCCATCTCCTGCCCGGCAACATCGCGCGGGCGATCCTGGGGCCGAAGGCGACCCCGCTGGCGATCGCCACGTTCGACCGCCAGAACGGCCTCGACCGCCCGCTCCCGCTGCAGTTCGTCTCGTTCCTCGGCCAGTTGCTGCACGGCAACCTCGGGTACTCGTTCAAGCAGAACATGAGCGTCGACGCGATCGTGGCCCACGATCTGCCCAACGACGCGCTGCTGGTCGGCACGTCGCTGGTGCTCGCGCTGCTGATCGCCGTCCCGGTCGGCATCATCCAGGCGGTCCGGCGGAACAAGCTGGTCGACTACGCCGCCACCGGGATCTCGTTCATCCTGTACTCGATGCCGTCGTACCTGCTCGGGCTGCTGCTGATCGCGGCCTTCGCGGTCAACCTCCATCTGCTGCCGGCCGAGGCGCCGCAGCAGCCCACGATCACCGGCGTGCTGTCCGACCCGGCGGGGCTCGTCCTGCCGGTCCTGACCCTGACGCTGGTCACCTGCGCGTTGTTCAGCCGGTACATGCGGTCGGCCGCGATCGAGAACCTGGCGCAGGACTACATCCGCACCGCCCGGGCCAAGGGCCTCGGGCAGACCGCGATCATGTACCGGCACCTGCTGCGCAACTCGCTGATACCCGTCGTGACCCTGGTGGGGATCTCGCTGCCGGGCATCCTGACGTTCGGGCTGATCGTCGAGCAGCTTTTCAACTTTCCCGGGATCGGGCTGGCGTACTTCACCGCCGCGGTGAACGGCGACTACCCCGTGGTGTTCGGCATCACCGTGCTCGTGGCGCTGGCAGCGGTGCTCGGGAACCTGCTGGCCGACATCGGCTACGCGATCCTGGACCCGCGGGTGCGCTATGACTGACACCACCGCCCGGGCCCCGTCCATTCCCGAGGGCGGGGAGGTCGCCCGCCAGGGCGCCCCGTGGCGGATGGTTGTCCGCGCGTTCGCCGAGAACAGGCTCGCGCTGGCCGGCCTCGTCCTGGTCGTGCTGGTGGCGCTCTTCTGCTTCGTCGGCCCGCTGCTCTGGCACACCAACCAGGTCAACACCAACCTGCTGCTGGTCAACGATCCCCCGAGTGCCGGGCACCCGCTCGGCACCGACGACCTGGGCTACGACGTGCTGGGCCGGCTCATGGCCGGCGGGCAGAGCTCGCTCGAGGTCGGCCTCGCGGTGGCGCTGGCCGCGACCGCCATCGGAGTGCTCTACGGCGTCATCTCCGGCTATCTGGGCGGCCTGGCCGACGCGGTGCTGATGCGTTTCGTGGACATCGTCCTGGCCATCCCGGTCGTCTACCTGTTCATCGACCTGGCCTCGGAGTTCCGGCCGACGCTGCTGCTGCTGATCGCGGTCCTCTCGCTGCTGTCCTGGCTGGGCCCGGCCCGGCTGGTGCGCGGCGAGACGCTGACCCTGCGGGTCAGGGAGTACGTCGAGGCGGTCCGCACGATGGGCGGCCGGTCGGGCCGGATCATCGTCCGCCACCTGATCCCGAACGTCGTGGGGACGATCGCGGTCAATGCGACGTTCCAGGTCGCCGACGCGATCCTCACCCTCGCGGTGCTGAGCTACCTCGGCTTCAGCCTGCCGCCGCCCACCGCCACCTGGGGCGGGATGCTGGAGAACGGCGTCAACTTCCTCTATGACGGCTACTGGTGGGAGATCTACCCGGCGGGGCTGATGATCGTGCTCACGGTGGTGGCCTTCAACTTCATCGGCGACGGCCTGCGCGACTCATTCGACGTCCGGCTGCAGCGCCGGTAACGGGATGCGCCCCGGCGCGGCCTATGGCCGTGCCGGGGCGCATGCTGGTGGTCGTCGTGAGTTACTTCACGAAGTACCAGTTCTCGGGGTAGATGTTGTTCAGCGGGTCCTGAGGGAAGGTGCCCTTCAGTTTGTTGCTCACCGCGCTGATCTGGGTGTCGGTCTGCGGCATCCACAGGCCGGGAAGCTGCTGGGCCAGGTAGTTCTCGTAGGAGTAGAGCGCCGAGAGTCCTCCCGAGCCCAGCGCGGAAATGAGCGAATCGGCCTTCGAGTCGGAATACATGCCGAGGTTGGACGGCCCGTTGGAGGCGAAGAGAATGCCTCCGTCGGGCTCGTCGAAGCCGGGGTCGAACAGCCAGGCTTCGCCGACGTAGGCCAGCTCCCAGCAGTTCGTCTTCGCGCAGGCCGGGGTCATGTCGGACGTCGCCGTCGGGAACGGCGCACCGGTGACCGCCAGCTTGATGCCCGCCTGCGCGAACGACGACTGGAGCGCGGCGACCTCCTCGGAGTCCCCTGTGGTGCCGGTCGCGTACAGGAACGAGAACGACAGCTTGGCGCCGGCCGGGATGCCGGCCCCGCACTCGGTCGACCCGGAGCCCGCGTGCGTGCAGGTGTCCGTGCCGTTGGCCACGACCTGCCAGCCGTGCTGGCGCAACAAGGCGGTCGCCTCCGCCGGGTCGTACGGGTACGGGTTCTTGTTCTGCTGGCTGGACACGAACTGGCTCGAAGGCTGCAGCGGCACCGGGCCGTAGGTCGGGTAGGCATAGCCCTGCAGGAACGAGCTGATGTAACCGGCCTGGTTGATCAGGTGCTGCATCGCCTCGCGAATGTAGAGCTGGCTGTATATCGGGCCAGCCCCCGGCGCGGCGAAGTTGAGGAAGACGTAGTTGATGCCCCAGGCGGGCCAGGCCTGGACGCTGTAGCCGTCTCCCTTCACTCGCGGCACCTGCGCGGCGTCGTTGTCCGGTATGTAGCCGAAGTCCACGCCCGACGACAGCAACTGGTCGAACTCCGCGGTGTCGCTGGTGTAGGTGTCGATACGGATCGCGTGCAGCGAGCCCGTGGCCGGCCCGGAGTACCGCAGGTTGCGGACATAGGTGGCATCGCCGGTCGAGGAAGCGTAGCTGCTCAGCTTCCACGGGCCGTCGACGACCTGCCAGAGGGGGTTCGTGGCGTAAGTGGACAGGTCCTTGTTCTGCGCCAGCAGGAAATTGACGACCGCGGTCGCGCCGGCGGAAGTCGTGTCGTAGTTCCCCACGGGGCCGGTCGCCGATTCCTTGTCCCAGGCGTGCTGGGGCAGGGGGATGATCAGGCCAAGCTCGTTGTAGAGCCACTGCGCCGAGTAGACCTGGTTGAAGGTCAGCGTGAACTTGCTGGAGCTGAGCGCCTTGAACGCCAGGAGGTTGTCCGGGAACTCGCCGGGCTCATAGCCCCAGAAGTTGGCCTTGCCCGCCTTGAGCAGGTTGATCCAGAACTCGACGTCCCGGGTGGTGAGCGGTTGGCCATCGGACCAGCGGTAGGGCTTGAGCTGGATCGTGGCGATGGTGTGCCCGCCGGATGTCTTGACGCCGACGGGACCGGCCAGGCTCTCGTTGAAGTTCACCCCGACGTGCCCCGGGCTGCCGAACCAGTACAGGGGCCGCCACATGAGATATTGCGAGTAGGTAACATTCGCAAAGGTGTCGTTGGTGAAGTTGAGCAGCGGGAAGATGTAGTTGAATTGGCTGTCGATGGGGGTGAGCGCGATCGTCGCTGTCCCGCCCTCGACGCGCGTTCCTGTCGTGCTTCCCGATGACTGAGTGCTCGACGAACAGGCCGCCAGCAGCAGCGAGCAGGCCACGCCGACGAACCCCAGCAACCGGAGATGTCGCCGAATCCGCATTACCATTAGTCCTATTCCGTGACAAACGCTGGGTACGGCTTACATCTAACTTAAACGTTAGATGCTGGTCAGCTTGGTTAGATAAGCGATCGTAACAGAATCCAATGGCCGAGGTGGGCGAACCGGTCATTCCGCACAGCGGCACTGGTCCGGCGCCTCGCTCCGGGGACCGGCCCGCGGTTCGCTCCGGGGAAGCTACCTGGGGCTGAGCTGCATGGCCATGGCGTGCTCCACCAGGGAGATCAACGTCGACTTCGTCGACTGCCGGTCCCGCGCATCACACTCGACCACCGGCACATGGACCCCGACCGACAACGCCTCCCGCACATCCCCCACCTCATGCGGGAAATCCCCGTGAAAACCATTCACCGCCACAATGAACGGCAGCCCCGCCGACTCAAAATAATCCACCGCCGGGAACGAGTCCGCCAGCCGCCGCGTGTCCACCAGCACCACCGCCCCGATCGCCCCGTGGATCAGGTCATCCCACATAAACCA
>JASHUI010000374.1:0-14767 GCA_030040095.1 Streptosporangiaceae bacterium
CCCTCCCCGTTCGCGCTCTGCGGTTAAGATTTAGCCGCCTGCAACCGGCCCGATCTTAACCACTAAGCGGGAGCCGAGGCCGGAGGCGAGCGAGGAGGATACGGCGTGACCTGGACCTGGCAGCTGGAGAAGGAAGACGGCACCGTGCTGACGTCGCGCGGGCTGCCGAAGGAGTCCTTCGGCAGCCAGGGCGATGCCGAGAGCTGGATCGGCGAGAACTGGCGCTCGCTGCTGGACGCCGGGGTCGACCAGGTGACCCTGCTGGACGACGGCCGGGCCGAGTACGGCCCGATGAGCCTGCACCCGGAGACCTAGCGGGCGGCCCGCCGCGACCGGCGGCCCGCTCCGGTCAGTCCCGCGTCCGGGGGCTGGATGTCGCGGCCGGGTCGGTGAAGATCACCGGGCCGAGCACCTCGTCGATCCTGGCCATCAGGTCGGGTTCGAGCCGGACGCCGGAGGCCCGGACGTTCTCGCGCACCTGCTCCGGCCGGGTCGCGCCGATGATCGCGGCCGCGACGTTCGGGTTCTGCAGCGTCCAGGCCACGGCGAGCTGGGCCATCGTGAGGCCGGCCTCGCGGGCGAGCGGCTCGAGTTCCTGCACCCGGGTCAGGGTGTCGTCGGTCAGCAGGCTCTGGATGAACCTCGACCCGGCCGGGTCCACGGCGCGCGAGCCGGCCGGCGGCGCCGCGCCGGGCCGGTACTTGCCGGTCAGCACGCCCTGCGCGACCGGCGAGAACACGATCTGGCCCAGGCCCTCCTTCTGGCACAGCGGGATCACCTCGGCCTCGATGACCCGCCAGAGCATGCTGTACTCCGGCTGGTTCGAGACGATCCGGTCGAACCCCATCTCCGCGGCGATCCGCAGCGCCGCCGCGATTTCCTCGGCGCGCCACTCGGAGACGCCCACGTAGAGCACCTTGCCCTGGCGGACCAGGTCGTCGAAGGCGCGCAGCGTCTCCTCCAGCGGCGTCTCGTGGTCGAACCGGTGCGCCTGGTAGAGGTCCACGTAGTCGGTCTGCAGCCGCCGCAGCGAGCCGTGCGCCGACTCGATGACGTGCTTGCGGGACAGGCCGACGTCGTTCGGGCCAGGGCCCACGGGCCAGTACACCTTGGTGGATATCTCGAGTGACTCGCGCCGCACCCCGTGCAGCGCCCGGCCCAGTATCTCCTCGGCCCTGGTGCCCGCGTAGACGTCCGCGGTATCGAAGGTGGTGATGCCCTCGTCCAGCGCCGCGCTCACGCAGGCCTTCGCCGCCGTCTCCTCGATCTGCGAGCCGTGGGTGATCCAGTTGCCGTACGCGATCTCGCTGACCTTCAGCCCGCTGCGGCCGAGATGACGGTATTCCATGACATCCGACCCTAGCCGCCGGGCTTCGCCCGGCGCGGCGAGGTCAGATCTTCTCGCCGGGCTTGACCCGCGGTGCGGGCATCCGGAGCCGGCGGATCTGGGTCGAGCGGATGGCCACGTACATGCGCAGGCCCCTGGTGCTCTCGCCGGGGAAGCGCTGCTTCGCCAGCTTGATGACCCGGTTACCGACGAAGTAGCTCTCCACCACGATCACCAGCAGCAGGAGCAGCACCAGGTAATCGAGCTCGGCCGACTTCCGCAGCGACGGGATGAACAGCAGGATCAGCAGGATCAGCACCCCGAACATGTAGAACTCGCTGATGCTGCGGCGGGAGTCCACGTAGTCGCGGGCCAGCGCCCGGACCGGGCCCTGGTCCTTGCGCGGCAGGGCCCAGCTCTCGCCGCGCCGCATGGCCTCCGTCCGGCGGGCGCGGCCGGCCCGGTCCCGGTCGCGCGACTGCTGATAGGCGGCCTTCTTGTCGGTCGGCGCGGTATACGGCTGGCGCCGCCGGCGCTCCGCCTCGCTGCGCTTGGGCGTGGGCCGGCCCTTGCTCTGGGTCTGGCCGGCCCGGTCGGAGCTGGCGGGCTCCTCGGGGACCTGGTCGGCCACCTCGGGCTCGGCGGCTGAACGTCGTCGGAACACCTGATCAGCATACCGGGGCGAACGCCTCGGACCGCCAGGCCGAAGAGCCTAGATGGCCACGTGGATGACGGGGTCTGCCGGCCGTCGTAGGGTGGAACGGAGCACCTGTCGGCAACCTCCGTTGCCTTGCGCAGCAAGCTGGTTCGCGCCGCTACCGTGATATACGAGAGCGGTGAAAAAACTGAGGGGATGGTCGCGCTTATGGGCGTGATGAAGCGGGTTTCGATGATGTTCCGCGCCAAGGCCAACAAGGCACTTGACAGGATGGAAGATCCCCGGGAAACCCTGGACTACTCGTACCAGACGCAGCTGGAACTGCTGCAGAAGGTCCGTCGCGGCGTCGCCGATGTGGCCACCTCGCGCAAGCGCGTCGAGCTGCAGATCAACCAGCTGCAGCAGTCATCGGACAAGCTGGACCGGCAGGCCAGGGACGCGCTCGCGGTCGGCCGGGAGGACCTGGCCAGGGACGCCCTGACCCGCAAGGCCGGGGTGGCCAGCCAGCTGAACGACCTCAACACGCAGTATCAGTCGCTGCAGGGCGAGGAAGAGAAGCTGACCGGCGCCTCGCAGCGGCTCCAGGCCAAGGTGGACGCCTTCCGCACCAAGAAGGAGACCATCAAGGCGACGTACACGGCGGCCGAGGCGCAGACCCGGATCAACGAGGCCTTCACCGGCATCTCCGAGGAGATGGGCGACGTCGGCCTGGCCATCCAGCGCGCCGAGGACAAGACGGCGCAGATGCAGGCGCGGGCCGGGGCGATCGACGAGCTGATGGCGTCGGGAGCGCTCGACGACATGGTCGGCGGGCCGCACGACGACATCCAGGCCGAGCTCGACCGGATGGGCGCGGGCCACGACGTCGACGCCGAGCTGGCCCGGCTGAAGGGGGAGCTGGCCCAGGGCAGCGCGCCGAAGCAGATCGAGGGGGGCGAGCACGCCGACGGGGCATCGGCCGCCGGGCCGGCCGGGGCGGTGAGCGACGGCCAGCCGGCCCAGGCGTCGCCCGCCGATCAGCCGCAGGCGGGTGACGGGGCATGATCGTCCGGATCCTCGGCGAGGGCCAGCTGCACGTGGACGACACGGCCGCGGCCGAGCTGAACGAGCTGGACTCCAAGCTCGAGGCCGCGGTCGAGCGGAACGACGAGTCGGGGTTCGATCCCGCGCTCGCTGAGCTGCTGGCCAGGGTGCGGGCGATCGGCAGGCCGCTGGAGCCGGGGAGCCTGGAGCCGTCCGAGCTCATCCTGCCGGGCGAGGGCGCGTCCATGTCCGAGGTCCGCAGGCTGCTCTCGGGAGACGGGCTGATCGCGGGCTGAGTCTACCCGCGGGTAACAAATCCCGGCCGATGCGGAACGTCCTGGCCCTCCGCCGCGTTGTACCGGATAGCCGGCGAACGCCGGGCGGCTGGCCCGGCGCGTTGCTGCGCGAGTCAGAGGTCTTGCGCAGACCACTCCGGCGGCTGAGATGTAATGAGGTTATACGGCTCGCCGGATGAGCCGCAGATGAAACGGAGGCGCCGCAGATGGCGCGCACTCGCTACGCAAGCGACCCGGGGCTGATCGCGCGGATGGGCTTGACGATGTTCCTGCTCGGGGCCGCGCTAGTCGGGTTCGTCATTGCCCTGTACTTCGTGCTGTTCGCGTATGCCGACCGGCACGGCGGCGCCAGCGGCAGCAGCGACGGGCTGGTCGTGATCTCGGTGCTGATCGGCCTGGCCATCGCGTTCGGCGGATACTGGTGGTCCGACAAGATCGCCCTGAGCACCGCCAGGGCGCACCTGGTCACCCCGCAGCAGGCGCCGGAGCTGCACGCGATCGTCGACCGGATCTGCGCCCTGGCCGACATGCCCAAGCCCCGCGTGGCCATATCGCCGATGAACGTGCCGAACGCCTTCGCGACCGGCCGCAGCAGCAAGGTGGCCGTGGTCTGCGTCACCCAGGGCCTGATGCAGCGGCTGGACGCCAAGGAACTCGAGGGCGTGCTCGCGCACGAGATGTCGCACGTGGCGCACAAGGACGTCGCGGTGATGACGATCGCCTCGTTCCTGGGCATCATGGCCGCGCTGCTGGTCCGGATGGGCTTCTACGCCGAGCTGTTCGGCGGCGGCCGCGGCCGCGGCGGCCGCGGCGGCAACAACGCGGGCGGGTACACCGCGCTGATCATGCTGGCCGTCATGCTCATCGGCATCGTGACGTACGCGGTCAGCTTCCTGCTGATCCGGATGCTGTCGCGGTACCGGGAGCTGTCCGCCGACCGGTCCGGCGCGCTGCTCACCGGGCAGCCCTCGGCGCTGGCCAGCGCGCTGGTCAAGGTCACCGGCGACATGGCCAGGATCCCGACCCGCGACCTGCGCCAGGCCGAGCCGCTGAACGCGTTCTACTTCACCCCGGCGCTTTCGGGCCGGGGGAGCGTCCACAACCTGTTCTCCACGCACCCGAGCCTGGAGAAGCGGCTGGCCCAGCTGGACAAGATCTCCAAGCAGCTCGGCCGGGCCGGGTAAACCAGGTGGGTTTCCTCGACGCGCTGCTCGGCCGGACCAAGCCGGTGCCGCCGAATCTGGATGCCCTGTTCGCGCTGCCATCGGCGGCGATCACGCTGCAGGCGGCCTCGGACCTGGTCGCCACGGGCAGCGGCTCGGTGTGCTTCCGCCCGGCCGAGGGCCGGGCGTTCAGCGACATCGAGAACGACGTGCGCGCCCTGCTCAACATGGGGGACAACAAGGCGCCGGTCGAGGTATCCGAGGACAAGTACGGCTTCACCTGGCTGGTCTGCCGGCATGCCCCGGACGACATCGAGGGCCTGGTCACCGACCTGCACGCGGTGAACTCGTCGCTGGAGGCGGGCGGCTTCGGGCCGCAGCTGCTGTGCACGATCGTCAGCTTCCGCAACCAGGCCGGGCAGCCGCTGGGCCTGGTGTACCTGTACAAGCGGGGCACGTTCTACCCGTTCGCACCGCAGCCGGGAGAGCGCCGGGACAACGCGCTCGAGCTGCAGGTGCGCGGGATGCTCGCGGACGATCTCAAGATCGAGTCCGACCTGACCCGGTGGTTCCCTGTCTGGGGCGCCCCGGGACTGTGACCTCCGCGGAACCCGGAATGACGGGGCCGGGGATATGGTTGAGACAGGCACGCAGAAGCCGCGCCGCAGGGGCGGCGGTAGTCGATCGCGGGAGCTAATCCAGATGACAGTTCAGGACGAGGCCACCACGCAAGGCGTCATCCTCACCAGTGCCGCGGCGGCGAAGGTGAGCAGCTTGCTGACGCAGGAAGGCCGCGACGACCTTCGACTGCGCATCGCCGTTCAGCCGGGCGGCTGCTCCGGCCTGCGCTACCAGCTGTACTTCGATGAGCGCGAGATCGACGGCGACGTCGTGAGCCAGTTCGGCACGGTGCAGGTGGTCACCGACAAGATGAGCGCGCCCTACCTGGGCGGGGCCACGATCGATTTCGTGGACACGATCGAGAAGCAGGGCTTCACGATCGACAACCCGAATGCCACCGGGTCCTGCGCCTGCGGCGACTCGTTCCACTGACGTTCCGCTCTTTGTGCCGGGGCGCGCCCCGGGCGCCGGCGGGGTTGTGCCGGCCGTCGCTGTCACCGTCGGCCGGAACGGGGTAACCTGAGCGCGCCTCCTTTCGGCGCCGCCCCGCAGAGAGAGTCCCACCGTGCGCATTGCCGTCACCGGGTCGATCGCGACCGATCACCTTATGACCTTCCCCGGCCGCTTCATCGACCAGCTGATCCCCGACAAACTAGACAAGCTCGCCCTGTCCTTCCTGGTCGACTCGCTGCAGGTCCGCTACGGCGGGGTCGCGGCCAACATCGCGTTCGGCCTGGGCTGCCTCGGCCTGCGGCCGCTGCTGGTCGGGAGCGCCGGGCCCGACTTCTCCGAGTACCGCGCCTGGCTGGACGCGCACGGCGTCGACACCAGCGCGGTCAGGGAGTCGACGGTGCACCACACCGGGAGGTTCATCAGCACCACCGACGCCGATCTGAACCACTTCGCGTCGTTCTACCCGGGGGCGATGACCGAGGACCGGGACATCGACCTGGCCGGACTGGCCGGCTCGGTCGACCTGGTGCTCATCGGCGCCAGCGACCCCGAGGCGATGGCCAGCTTCACCCAGCAGTGCCGGGAGCTCGGGATCCCGTTCGCGGCCGACACCTCCTGGCAGCTGGCCCGGATGGACGGCGAGCAGGTCCGCGAGCTGGTGGACGGGGCGGCCTACCTGTTCTGCAACGAGTACGAGTCCACGCTGACCGAGCACAAGTCGGGCTGGGCCGCGGACGAGGTGACCGAGCGGGTGGGCGTCCGGGTGACCACGCTGGGCGCGGCCGGGGCGCGGGTGGACCGGGCCGGCCATCCGCCGATCCTGGTCCCGCCGGTCACCGAGGTCGAGCCCCGGGAGCCGACCGGCGCCGGCGACGGGTTCCGGGCCGGCTTCCTGGCCGCGGTGGGCTGGGGGCTGAGCCTCGAGCGCGCGGCCCAGCTCGGCAACATGATCGCGGTGCAGGCGCTGGAGGCGGTCGGGCCGCAGGACTACGAGCTGAAGCCAGGGCCGCTGGCCGAGCGGTTCCGGGCCGTGTACGGGCCGCAGGCCGCGGCCGAGCTGATCGAGCACTACAGCTGACCGAGCACTACAGCTGACCGCCCGCGGCGGAGCGCCCGGCGGCGCGCGGTAGCGTGGCGGCATGGGTGCGACGGGCGCGATGGTGGTTGCTGCCTCCGGCTACCACGGGCCGCCGGAACTGACCGTGACGCGGGCCTTCACCGAGTGGACCCTCGATCCGTGGGCGCTGGGCTTCGTGCTGCTCCTCGGCGGGCTCTACCTGGCCGGGGTGCGGCGGGTACGCCGGTCGGGCGCGCCGTGGGCGCCGGGCCGGATCGTGGCCTTCTGCGGGCTCGGGCTCGGCTTCTGCGTGATCGCCACCATGTCGTGGGTCGGCGTGTACCAGGGCGTCCTGTTCTACGTGCGCGCCGTGCAGACCGTCATGTTCCTGCTGCTGATACCGCTGTTCCTGGCGATGGGCAGGCCGCTGAGCCTGGCCATCGCGACCCTGCCCAGGACCGGCCGGCGGATCGAGGCCGCGATACGCAGCCAGGCGGCCAAGGTCGCGACCTTCCCCGCGATCACCACCATGGCCGTGGTGATCACGCCGTTCCTGGTCTACTTCACCTCCTGGTACGTGGCCGGCTTCCACAGCGTCGCGGTGCGGGAGCTGACCCACCTGGCGCTGCTGGCGCCCGGCTTCGTGTTCTTCTGGACGCTGCTGCGGGTCGACCCGGTGCCCAAGGCCTACCCCTACCTGGTCTCGCTCTGGGTGACCGGGGCCGAGGTGGTCGGCGACGCCGTGCTCGGCCTCGCCGTGATCGCGGACACGAACCTGATCGCCGGCGCCTACTACCACGCGGTGGCCTATCCCTGGGGGCCCAGCCTTTCCACGAGCCAGGTGCTGGGCGGCGGGACGCTGTGGATACTCGGGGACATCGTGGGGCTGCCGTTCCTGGCCGCGATGCTGATCCAGATGATCAGGGAGGACGAGTCCGAGGCCAAGGAGATCGACGCGGAGCTCGACGCCAGGGATGCGGCGCGGGCGGCCGCGGTGACGGCCGCCCCCCCGGGAGCGGCGGAGGCTGGCGACGCCGCGGCGGACCGGCCGTGGTGGGAGAGCGACCCGAGATTCGCCGGCCGGTTCCAGGCCGTCGACGACGGAGGCGGGAACTAGCCGGCCCGAGCCGGTCAGTAGCAGCGGCGGACCAGGAACGACCAGCCCGACCCGGGCAGGGCGGTGACCATGACGAACTCCTGCGACTTCAGCATGCACCAGGCGGGCACGTCGGTTTCCGCGGCCGGATCGTCGGCCAGCACCGCCACGAGCTGGCCCACCGGCACCTCGCGGATCCGCTCGGCCAGCATGATGATCGGGATCGGGCACTTGCGGCCCATCGCGTCGATCGTCAGCGCCGCGGCCGGTGCCGCCGCGGCGGGGTCGGACGGCTGCGGCGCGCCCGGGTGGTGCACGGCAGGGCGCTGGGGACTCACGCGGCTAACCTCCAGCTGGCGCTCGGCGGGCGGCGGGGGAACGGCCCGGCCATGCGAGGATACGGCCAGCCGTTTCCCCGCGAGGGCTTTCCTACCGATACCCAGATCGCGGCGGGGGTAAGCACCGGCCGCGTCGCGGCCGCCCATTCCGCGGGGGTCCCCTGAGGCGGGCTGAGGCTGCGCGATACTGTTTTCCACGACAGGCTGTAGGACGTTCGAATTACCGGCCTGGATGGGTCGGCAGTCACCCCTGTCGGGAAGGCTTCCTGTGAGTCTCAACCGCACTGCTCCGCCGCGGAGCGGGCGAGAGCGGTCGGCGCGGCGCGGTGCGGCGCGCTGGGTGCCGAGGGCCGTCGTCGCGGCGTTCGTGCTGCTCGCCACCACTGGCTGCACGTCGAACGCGTTCACCCGCCTCGGCATGCTGCCGCCGGTGACCAAGCAGGGCAAGGTGACGCTGACCCTATGGCAGGGATCCTGGATCGCCGCGTTCGCGGTCGGCTTCACGGTCTGGGGGCTGATCCTCTGGGCGGTGGTGTTCCACCGCAAGCGCTCCGACCGGGTGCCCGACCAGGTGCGCTACAACCTGCCGATCGAGGTGCTGTACACGGTGCTGCCGTTCATCATGGTCGGCATCCTGTTCTACTTCACGGCCAGGGACGAGAACTACATCGACGCCCTCCCGCCGCATCCCGACGTGGTCGTCAACGTGATCGGTTTCCAGTGGAGCTGGGAGTTCCAGTACCCGCAGTACAAGGTGCCACGCTCGGAAGCCGGCATCGTGACGTCGCTGGGCCAGATGTGGAACGGCGACACGCCGGGCAACGAGAACCAGCTGCCGCTGCTGGAGATCCCGACCGGCGAGACCGTCCGGTTCAACCTCACCTCGACCGACGTCATCCACTCGTTCTGGATCGTGCCGTTTGAGTTCAAGCGCGACGTGATCCCCGATCACCCGAACCACTTCGAGGTGACGCCGACCCAGACCGGCACGTTCATCGGCCGGTGCACCGAGCTTTGCGGCCTGTACCACAGCCGGATGCTGTTCACGGTGAAGATCGTGACGCCGGCCCAGTTCCGCAAGTGGATCACGGCGCAGCAGGCGCTGGAGACCGCATCTGGGGGTGCTCAGTGACCACCATCGACAGACCGGCCCCGGTCGCCGCGCCGAGCGGTTACCGCAAGGGCTCGCTCCTGGCCGACTGGCTGTCCTCCACCGACCACAAGATCATCGGCCACCTGTACCTGATCACCTCGTTCTTCTTCTTCCTGGCCGGCGGCCTGATGGCCATGATCATGCGGGCACAGCTGATGGGGCCGGACAACCACATCGTGTCCGACCAGCAGTACAACGAGCTGTTCACCATGCACGGCACGATCATGCTGCTGCTGTTCGCCACCCCGCTGTTCGTCGGGTTCGCCAACGAGATCATGCCGCTGCAGATCGGCTCGCCCGACGTGGCGTTCCCGCGGCTGAACCTGTTCAGCTACTACCTGTTCCTGTTCGGCGGGCTGATCCTGCTGATCAGCTTCATCACGCCCGGCGGCGCGGCGGCCTTCGGCTGGTACGCGTACTCGCCGCTGACCAGCTCGCTGTACTCGCCCGGCATCGGCGGCGACATGTGGATCATGGGCCTGGTGCTGGCCGGGTTCGGCACGATCCTGGGCGGGGTCAACTTCATCACCACGATCTTCTGCATGCGCGCCCCCGGCATGACCATGTTCCGGATGCCGATGTTCACCTGGAACGTCCTGCTGACCAGCATGCTGGTGCTGCTGGCCTTCCCGGTGCTCACCGCCGCGCTGCTGGTGCTGGAGATCGACCGCAAGCTCGGCGCGCAGGTATTCAGCGCCTCCAGCGGCGGGGCCATCCTGTGGCAGCACCTGTTCTGGTTCTTCGGCCATCCCGAGGTCTATATCGTGGCGTTGCCGTTCTTCGGCATCGCCACGGAAATCCTGCCGGTATTCGCCCGCAAGCCGCTGTTCGGCTACAAGGGCTTCGTCGGCGCGACGATCGCGATCGCGGGCCTGTCGCTCACCGTGTGGGCGCACCACATGTTCACCACCGGCGCGGTCCTGCTGCCGTTCTTCTCGTTCATGACCTTCCTGATCGCGGTCCCGACGGGCCTGAAGTTCTTCAACTGGTGCGGCACGATCTGGCGCGGCCAGCTCACGTTCGAGCCCCCGATGCTGTTCGCGCTTGGTTTCCTGGTGAGCTTCCTGTTCGGCGGGCTGACCGGGGTCATCCTGGCCTCGCCGCCGCTGGACTTCGCGGTCAGCGACTCCTATTTCGTCGTGGCGCACTTCCACTACGTGCTGTTCGGCACCGTGGTGTTCACGATGTTCGGCGGGTTCTACTTCTGGTGGCCGAAGTGGACCGGCAAGATGCTGGACCACACGCTCGGCAAGTGGCACTTCTGGTCGGTGTTCATCGGGTTCAACCTGACCTTCCTGGTGCAGCACTGGCTCGGGCTCATGGGCATGCCGCGCCGGGTGGCGAACTACCCGTTCCTGCCGCACCTGGCCACGACGCTGAACGACATCTCCTCGATCGGCGCGTTCATCCTGGGCGCCTCGAACTTCATCTTCTTCTACAACATCTATAAGACCTGGAAGACCGGTGAGAGGGTCACCGCGGACGACCCGTGGGGCTTCGCGAACTCGCTGGAGTGGGCGACGTCCTGCCCGCCGCCGCGGCACAACTTCACCTCGATTCCGCGCATCAGGTCCGAGCGGCCCGCGTTCGACCTGCACTACCCGCAGATCAGGACGGGCCGGGACCGGGAGGCCGAGAAGATAGCGATCGGCGCGTCGGCCGGCGGCGGCTCGGACTAAGGGAGGGTCACCATGAAGGTCGAGGGCTACCTGTTCCTGGGCTGCGCTCTCTTCTTCGGCGCCAGCGACTACGTCTACTGGCATTTCTCCCACGACCCGACCGGGTCCACCGCGCTGGCGATCGCCGTGGGGCTGGCCTTCCTGATCGGCTTCTACGTCCTGTTCACCGGGCGGCGGCTGCCGCCGCGGCCCGAGGACGAGAACGAGGGCGAGATCTACCAGAGCACCGGTGAGCTCGGGTTCTTCAGCCCGCACAGCTGGTGGCCGCTGTTCCTGGCCCTGGCCGCCGCGACCGCGGCGATCGGCGTGGCCATCGGCTGGTGGCTGTTCCTGATCGGGATCCTGATGGTGCTGCTGGCCACGATCGGGTTCGTGTTCGAGTACTACCGCGGCCACTACGCGCACTGACCGGCGCCGCGCCCGGCCCGTCGTCCCCGCCCGGCCTTTCGTCCGCGCGCGTCTCTGCCCGTCCCCGCGGGCTGGCAGAATGGCATGACCCCGGGCGAAAGGCGGCAGATGGACGTCTACGAGGCGCTTTACACCACGCGGGCCATGCGGCGGGTCAGGCCGGACCCGATTCCGTACCCGGTCCAGGCGCGCATCCTTGACGCGGCGATCCGGGCCCCGAGCGGCGGCAACGCGCAGGGCTGGCGGTTCATCCTGGTCGACGACCCGGCGGTCAAGGCCGAGCTGGGCCCGCTGTACCGGGACAGCATCCGCCAGCTCTGGGCCACGGTCTACCAGGACCGGATCGAGCGGGCCCGCGGTGCGCCCGAGGAGCCGGACCACCAGGCCACGCTGCGCATGGTGGCCTCCGCGCAGCACCTCGCCGATCACTTCGAGGAAGTACCGCTGTTCCTGCTGGCGTTCACCCGCGGCGACCCCTCGGGCGGCTCGATCTACCCCGCGGTATGGAGCGCCCAGCTGGCCGCGCGGGCCGAGGGCGTCGGCAGCGCGCTCACCACGGTGCTCGGGTTCTTTCACGGACCGGAGGCGCTGGGGATACTCGGCGTGCCCGACGGCCACGGCTGGGCCATGGCGTGCTGCGTGTCGTTCGGCTACCCGACCGGGCGCTGGGGCGTGGCGGCCCGCCGCCCCGCGGCTGAGATCGCCTATCGCAACGCCTGGGGGGCCGACCTGGGCCTGGACATCCCCGGGCCGCTCTGGCCGCCAGAGCCCGGCTGAGCGGCCCGTCCAGGGCGTGACAGAGCGGGTCGCAGCAGGCCCGGTTAACCAGGCCGTCAGGCCTGGCCGTCGCCCCCGTGCTCGTCCTCGTCGCCGCCCTGCTCGGAGCCGGACGGGACCGGGGCGTGGCCCGGCTCGGCATCCGCCTCCCCATGGCCGTCGCCGTGGCCGTTGCCGTGGGCCTCGATCGGCACGCTCTCGGTGAGCACCTTGTACATCCCCTGCCGCACCCGGCCCAGGCCGCCGCGCATCCCGGGCGGCGGCACCTCGGAAACGGCCGCGCCCGCCGGCAGGCTGGGTGCCCTCGGCCTGACATCGAGCGCGGCCACTTCCTCGTCGGTGAGCGGCCTGGTCGCCTCGACGTACTCGCCGGTCGGCAGCTGCCGGATGATTCCGGTCTCGACGCCGTGCTCCAGCAGGTGCAGGTCCTTGTACTGCAGGCCCAGGCAGATCCGTTTCGTCACCCAGTAGGCCACGGCGGGGGCGATGAAGACCGCGTATCTGGCCACCTCCGTGGTCACGTACAAGGAGATGTCGAGGTGGTCGGCGATGACGTCGTTGGCGCCCTCCAGCCAGAACACCCCCCACAACGTGACCGCGGCCATCCCGATCGCGGTCCTGGTGGGCGCGTTACGCGGCCGGTCGTTGACGTGGTGCTCGGACTTGTCGCCGGTGATCCACTGCTCGAGGAAGGGCCAGAGCGCCGCGCCGGTGAAGACGATGCCCAGCGGCACCAGGGCGGGGATGACCACATTCCAGGCCACGGTATGGCCCCAGGCGTCCCAGGTCCAGTTCGGGAACACCCGCAGCGTGCCCTCGAGGAAGCCCATGTAGAAGTCGGGCTGGGATCCTGCCGAGATGCCGACGGGCGTGTAGGGGCCATACAGCCAGATCGGGTTGACCTGGGCGAACGTGCTCGCGATGGCCAGCGCCGCGAACGTGAAGAAGAAGAACGCCCCGGTCTTGGCCATGAAGTACGGGTACATCGGGGCGCCCACCACGTTGGTGTTGGTGCGGCCCTTGCCCGGCATCTGGGTGTGCTTCTGGTGGAACATGATGAACAGGTGCGCGGTGATCAGCGCCAGGAACAGCCCCGGCAGCAGCAGCACGTGGATGATGTACAGCCGCGGGATGATGTCGTTGCCCGGGAACGGCCCGCCGAACAGGAAGAACGACAGGTACGTGCCGACGATCGGGATCGAGAGCAGCACGCCCTCCGTGATCCGCAGCCCGGTGCCCGATAGCAGGTCGTCCGGCAGCGAGTAGCCGAACAGGCCCTCGAGCAGGCTCAGCGTGAGCATCACGAGCCCGATCAGCCAGTTGACCTCGCGCGGCTTGCGGTAGGCGCCGGTGAAGAAGATCCGCAGCATGTGCGCCATGATCGCGGCCACGAACAGGTCGGCGGCCCAGTGGTGGATCTGCCGCATCAGCAGGCCGCCGCGCACGTCGAAGCTGATGTTCAGGGTCGAGGCGTACGCCTCGCTCATCCGGACGCCGTCCAGGTGCGTGTACGACCCGTGGTACACGACCTCGGTCATGCTGGGCTGGAAGAAGAAGGTCAGGAACGTCCCGGTCAGCAGCAGGATGATGAACGAGTACAGCGCGATCTCGCCCAGCAGGAACGTCCAGTGATCCGGGAAGATCTTGCGGAGCAGGGTACGGGTGCCCTTGGCCCCGCGGAACCGGTCGTCCAGCCACCCGCCGGTGCCGTCGAGCAGCTTGGTGGTCATGCTCATGTCCGATTCATCCCCGCTCGAAGAAGCTCGGCCCGACCGGCTCGCGGAAGTCGCTCAGCGCGATCAGGTAGCCCTCCGCGTCGACGCCCATCGGCAGCTGCGGCAGCGGCCGCGGGGCCGGCCCGAACAGCACCTGGGCGCCGCGCGGCGCGTCGAACGTCGACTGGTGGCACGGGCAGAGGATGTGGTGCGTGGTCTGCTCGTAGAGCGCCGCCGGGCAGCCCACGTGCGTACAGATCTTGGAGTAGCAGACGATGTTGTCCACCGTCCAGTTCGGCGTCACGTAGCCCCCCCGGATCTGGTTGGGCTTGCCGAACACCATCACGCCGGGCTGGAACTTGATGATGATCGCCGTCGCGGCGGCCAGCGCGTCCTGGTTGTACTGGTAGCCGTCGGGCACCACGGTGATCATGCCGCCGGGCGAGCTGAAGTCGCCGGGCCTGATCGGCGTGTTGGGCCCGTAGCTCAGCAGACGCATGCCCCTGCGCCAGACCGTGTGCCGCAGCGTGGTGCCGGGCAGCGGGCCCAGGTCACGCAGCAGCACGATCGGCGCGGCGGCCAGCGGCAGGGTCGCGGCGATCAGCGTCCGCCGCAGCAGCGGCCGCTTGGTGAACTGGCTGGCCTCCGCGCCCTCCTCGAAGGTCTCCTTGAACGCCTCCCGGTCCTGCGGATCGGAGCGCAGCGGGTGGCGCTCCTCGGTGAGCTCCACGACCGGCATCAGGTGCCGGACCCAGAGCGTCGCGCCGATAGCGATCGCGAGGAAGGCGACCGACATGGAGGTGCCGAGGGCCAGGTTGGACCGCAGCACCGCGTCGACCGAGTGCACCTCGAGCCCGATGTAGGCGGCGATGAAGCCGATGCCGGCCAGCATCGACAGGATGAACAGCGCCGCGATCAGGCGCTCCACCCGCTTGGCCCGGGCCGGGTCGTCCGGCCCGGCGGGCAGTTCGCGCCGGGCCGGCGCGGTGGCGCCGGTCTCCGG
>JASHUI010000375.1:0-9193 GCA_030040095.1 Streptosporangiaceae bacterium
CCGGGGCGCGGGCGGCGGGACCGGCGCGGGGCGCGGGCGGGGTGCCGGGCGTGGGCGGCGAGTGTCATCCGTTCTTGGGGCCGCGGATCACCACCACCGGGCAGTGCGCATGGTGGGTGCACCTCTGGCTGACCGAGCCGAGGAGAGCACCAGCGAAATGGCCGTGCCCGCGGCAGCCGACGACGAGCAGGTCCGCGTCCCGCGCGGCGTCCAGCAGTGCCTGGGCCGGATAGCCCTCCACCACCACCGGGCGCACCCGCACCGGCGATGCCGGATCGACGACCTGGTTTATCGCTTCGGCTAGCGCCTTGGCCGCGAGTTCGCCGTAGTTGGTGTCGTCGACCAAGGAGACCCCCCAGCCGAGGCCGGTGGCGGCGGGGTTCTGCCACGCGATCACCGCGACCAGGCTGCCGCCGGTGAGTTCCGCCTGGCTGACCGCCCAGCGGAGCGCATCCAGTGACGACGGCGAGCCGTCGACTCCGACCACGATCCGGGGCTGGTGTGCGCCATGTGTTCCGGGCATGTCACCCTCCTCTGCCGCTGGGGACCGCCTGGTTGTATCCAGCGGGACCGGCTGGGTTCATCAGCGGGACCGCTTGGTTCGCATCCAGCGGGACCGGCTGTTGGCATCCAGTTGGACCGCCTGCTACGAGCACAGGCTCGTCGGCCGGGCACGGGCCGCCCAGAGGCGTTGGGCGGTGCCGGCGGTGCCGTTGGTCCCGCATCCGGCGACGGCCGGGGGCAGGGCCCTTCGCGCCGCATGCCGCGGGCCAACGGTCCCGATCATGCTGACCTTCGCCCCTGAGGCTCCGCGGGGCGGGCCGGGCACGCTGGGCGCAGTGGCTCAGAGGACGACGAGACGACGATGAGGAAGCGGCGATGATGAAGGCAGCGGTGGGCGACCGGCTACTGCCGGACGACGACCCTGGCCGGACCGGCCTGATCATCGGCCTGCGGAACGCGGACGGGTCTCCGCCCTACGTGGTCAGGTGGCTGAGCGACGGGCATATCGCGCTGGTTTACCCCGGTCCCTACACCCGGCTCGTGCGCAGCGGCCTTGACACAAAGGCCGGTTCGGCCTCGTAATCCGCATCGTGTGCTCAGGAGCAGATGACGCTTCAGCCCTTCCGGGCCGGTTCGGCCGGCACCACCACCACCGGGCAGTGCGCGTACTTCAGGCAATAACCGCTCACCCAGCCATGCCGTCGCAGCCCATGGCCCGCGGCGTGCTCGCCGCCCACGACAATGAGGTCGCCCGGCCTGTTCGCGACGCCCGTCAGCGCGGCGCCCGGATCTCCCTCGGGCGTCTGGACGGTCACCTTGACGCCCCGCGGCATGCCGCCGCTGACGGTGCGCAGCGACTGGCGGACGAGCTTGGCCGACGCGTCACGCTGCTCCGAGCCGCCAAAGTACAGCACCACCCGCGGACGGGCCAGGTGCCTGCGGCGCCGCCCGCCGTGACGGGGCAGGCCTAGCCCCCACGACCGGACGGCGACCAGCGGCGCGCCGGAGCTCTCTGATCGCTGCAGGGCCCAGCGCAGCGCGGCCAGGCCCGCCGGCGAGTCGTCGATGCCCACCACGACGCGGCCGCCCGGTCGCACGGCCGGGCCGGGGTTGTCTTCTGCGCAGACCGCCGTCGTCTCACCGCCGGCATGCGGCGGTGCCGGTGCGTTCATGCTGCACCCCTCTTTCGCCAAATGCCGTCACCTTCCAGCATGTCCGGCATGGGAGTTGGTGGCAGGGGCCAGCGGCCCGTGGCGGCGGGACTTTCGTCCGCCACGGGAGCGAGCCCGCCCCGCCGCCCGGCACCCGGCCGCCCCGCCGCCCGGCACCCAACCGCCTCTCCGCCCGGCACCCGCCGTCTCGCCAGAGACCTTCGCCGGCCGCGATGAGGACCTAGGCCCCTGTGACGGCCGGTCCCGGACCGGCAAGTTTGTTAGCGAGGCTAACGGCTGGGCTGGCCATCTGCGCCGGCCCGGCCACCAATCTGGGAGGGCTCGATGTCCATTCATCTCGGCGCCCGCTTCCTGCACGGGGCGCAGCCCGGATCGATCGAGCAGATGTCACCGCGAAATCAGCAGAAGGCCCGCGCGCTCGGCGTCACCTCAGCGACGGGCCTGGTCATCGGCAGCATCGTCGGGACGGGCGTGTTCACCATGCCGGCCGTGCTGGCCCTGGCGGGCACAAGCTCCCTGGCGACGCTGGCCGTCATCGCGATAGGCGCGATGCTGCTCGCGGTGCTGTTCGGCCAGCTCACGCGGCGGGTCCCCAACTCCGACGGCGGGCTGTACGCCTACGCGCGGCACGAGTTCGGCGACTTCGCCGGGTACCTGACCGGCTGGTGCTACTGGGTACAGGCCTGGGCGGGCAACGCGGCGATCGTTTCGGCATGGGTCCTGTACGTCGACGCGCTGTTCGGGATCAGCCGCCCCTCGGCGATGACCAACTGGGGCATCGCGCTGCTGGGACTGTGGGTGCCGGCGGCGGTCAACCTGGCCGGGGTCAGGAACATGGCCTGGTTCCAGAACGTCACGGTCGTGCTGAAGTTCCTGCCGCTGCTGTTCGTCGGCGTGGTGGGCTGGTTCTTCGTCTCCAAGGTCAACTTCGGCCCGTTCAACGCCTCGGGCGGGAGCCTGTACGGCGCGATCGGGATCGCCGCGGGCGTGGCGCTGTTCTCGTTCATCGGCGTCGAGGTGGCGGCCATCACCGCCAAGCGCGTGCGTAACCCGCGCCGCAACGTGGGCCGGGCCTCGGTGATCGGCACCGCGGCCTGCGCCATCCTTTACGTGCTGGTGACCGCCGCGGTGATGGGCCTGGTCCCGCACCACGTGCTGGCCGGCAACACCGCGCCGTTCGTGCCCGCCTTCGAGGCGATCTTCACCCACGGCGTCTGGGCCGGCAAGCTGGTCGCCGCGCTCGCGGTGGTCTCCGGGCTCGGCGCGCTGAACGGCTGGACCCTGGTCACCGCGGAGGTGTCCCGGGCGCCCGCCAACGACGGCCTGTTCCCGCGCCCGTTCGCCTGGACCGACGGCAAGGACAGCGCGTGGTTCGGCATCGTGCTCGCGGCGCTGCTGCCGTCGCTGCTGATGTTGTGGGCTTACACCACGAAGACCGGACTGACGGTCTTCACCTACCTGGTCGACCTGACCGTGGTCACCGTCGCGATCCCGTACTTCATGTCCGCGTGCGCGCAGCTGGCCTATCTCGCGTCCAGCCGCCGCCGGGTGCAGGGTTGGCTGCTCGCCCGCGACCTGCTGATCACGGTCGCCGCGGTGCTGTTCTCGATGTGGGTCACCTTCGCCTCCGGGTTCGCCGCGGTGTACCAGGCCATGGTCATCGTGCTCATCGGCATCGTCCTCTACGCCTTCCTCAAGGCGCGGCGGGAACGGGCCGGCCAGGTCGCGGCCCCGCAGGACGCTCCGGACGTGGAGGCCGGGCGATGACCTTCAGCGTGCAGTCGGAGGTGGGCAGGCTCCGCCAGGTCATCGTGCACCGGCCCGGTCTCGAACTGTCCCGGCTGACCCCGCAGAACATCGGCGAGCTGCTGTTCGACGACGTGATGTGGGCGAGCCGGGCCAAGGAAGAGCACGACGTGTTCGCCGAGACGCTGCGCGAGCGCGGCATCGTCGTGCACTACTTCGGCCAGCTGCTCGCCGAGACGCTCGACCAGCCGGCGGGCCGGGAGTTCGTCCTCGACCGGGTGTGCACGCCCGAGATCCTGGGGCCGGAGCTGGTGGCGCCGGTGCGCCGGCTGACCGAGGACCTGGACGGGCCCACCCTGGCCGAGCACCTGGTGGGCGGGGTGCTCAAGGCGGACCTGCGGCCGCTGCGCGCGCACAGCCTGAAGTGGGACACGCTGCGAGCCGACGACTTCGTCCTGCCGCCGCTGCCCAATCACCTGTTCCCCCGGGACAACTCCTGCTGGATCTACGGCGGGGTGTCGGTCAATCCCATGGCCAAGCCCGCGCGCCAGCGCGAGACCCTGCACATGCGCGCGGTCTACCGCTACCACCCCATGTTCGCCGGGGCGGACTTCGTCACCTATTACGGCGACGACGACGCCGGTCACCTGCCGGCCAGCGTGGAGGGCGGCGACGTGCACCCGATCGGTCACGGCACCGTGCTCATCGGCATGGGCGAGCGGACCACCCCGATGGCGGTGGAGATTCTCGCCCGCGCCCTGTTCACCAGCGGCCAGGCCGCCCGGGTCATCGCCGTCGAGCTGCCGCAATCCCACGCGATGATGCACCTCGACACCGCGATGACCATGGTCGACCGTGAGGCGTTCGTCCTGTATCCCTACTTCGACCCCCGGCTCCGGTCGTGGACCGTCACCCCGGGCGGCGCGGACGGCGCGGGCGGGCTGAACGTCACCCGCAACCACAGCCTCTGGGACACCCTGGCCAAGGCCCTCGGGATCGACCAGGTCACGGTCCTGACGACCGACGAGGACATCCGGGCCGCCGAGCGGGAGCAGTGGGACGACGGCACCAACTACCTGGCCCTCGCGCCCGGTGTCGTGGTCGGCTACGAGCGCAACGTCGCCACCAACACCATGCTGCGCAAGCACGGCATCGAGGTGATCACCGTGCCCGGGGAGGAACTCGGCCGGGGCCGCGGCGGCCCGCGCTGCATGACCTGCCCCATCGAGCGCGACCCCGCCTGAGCATAAGGAGAAGCTGATGGACCTGACCGGGCGCAGCCTGCTGAAGGAGATTGACCTCACCGCGGACGAATTCCTCTACCTGGTCGACCTGGCCGGCCAGGTTCGCAAGGACAAGGAGATGGGCCTGCAGCATCACCGGCTGACGGGCCGGAACATCGCGCTGATCTTCGAGAAGGCCTCGACCAGGACCAGGTCGGCCTTTGAGGTCGCCGCCCACGACGAGGGGGCGCACGTGACCTACATCGGTCCCGAGGAGTCCCAGCTTGGCTACAAGGAATCGATGAAGGACACCGCGCGGGTCCTGGGCCGGATGTTCGACGGCATCGAGTACCGGGGGTTCGCCCAGGAGTCCGTCGAGATCCTCGGCGCCCACGCGGGCGTCCCGGTGTGGAACGGGCTCACCGACGCCTGGCACCCCACCCAGATGCTCGCCGACATCTTGACCATGCGCGACCACACGGCGGAGCCGCTGAGCGACGTCTCGTTCTGCTACCTGGGCGATGGCCGGAACAACACGGCGAACTCGCTGCTGGTCACCGGGGCCATGCTGGGGATGGATGCCCGGATATGCGCGCCCGCGTCGTTGCAGCCGTCCGCCCGGCTCCAGATCATCGCCCGCGGCCTGGCGGCCGGATCCGGCGCCCGGCTGACGGTCACCGACGACGTCGAGGCCGGAGTCGAGGGCGTCGACTTCCTCTACACCGACGTGTGGCTGTCCATGGGCGAGCCGGCCGCCGAGTGGGACCGGCGCATCGACATGCTCATCGGCTACCAGGTGAACTCCGCCCTGCTGGCCGCCACGGGCAACCCCGCCGTCAAGTTCATGCACTGCCTGCCGGCGCTGCACAACCGCGAGACCGAGGTGGGCCAGCAGATCTACGACAAACGCGGGCTCGACGCGCTCGAGGTCACCGACGAGGTCTTTGAGTCACCCCAGTCGGTGGTCTTCGAGCAGGCGGCCAACCGGATGCCCACGATCAAGGCCCTCATGGTGGCCACGATCGGGTCGCCGGCATGAAGGCGTGAATATTACGCACCGTAACGGCCCGCAGCTGGGCGCGCTCGCGATGCGGAGCGCCGCTGACCCCGCCCCGACCCGGCGCGCCCCCGGCCGGACCCGGGCGCTGCGTCGTATCCTGCGGGTATCCAGTCGGGAGAGGGAGGTCGTGCCCGCGCCGGACATAACGTACGAGCTGCTCGACGGCCGGCAGGCCGCCGGGCACGGGACCGAACTGCAGGCCCTGCACGCCGAGGTGTACGCGGCCCCGCCGTACCGGCGCGAGGAGGACCCCGGCTGCTTCGCGGACCGGTTCCGGGTGCAGAGCCGCCAGCCCGGCTTTGTCCTGGCCGAGGCGCGCCACGGCGGGTACCTGGTCGGCTACGCGGCCGGTATGCCCCTGCGGCCGTCCACCTCCTGGTGGCGGGACCTGACCGCCCCGGTGCCCGACGAGCTCACCGCCGAGCGCCCCGGGCGCACGTTCGCGGTGGTCGAGTTGCTGGTACGGGCCGCTTGGCGGCGGCAGGGCATCGGCCGGGTCCTGCACGACCTCATCCTGTCCGGCCGGCCCGAGGAGCGGGCGACGCTGGTCGTGGCGCCCGCGGCCGCCCCGGCGCAGAACGCCCTGCGGAACTGGGGCTGGCACAAGGTCGCGCGGACCCGCGACGAGCGGCCGGGCTCGGCCGTATCCGACGTGCTCGTCACCGCGCTCCCGTATCGTGGAGGCGAAGGGGAGTAGTCCTTCGTCGGCTGGCCGACATACCGGCGTCAGATGCGCCCGGCCGCCGGGCCACGGCTGTGGTGGACGAGACCTTCGGCTGTCCCGTACTTCCGGCCGAAGTTCCGCCCCCGGGCTCCGGCCGGTGACCGACCGGAGGACCCCGCCCCGTGCCCTCTCTCGCCGTGGTCGGCGCCGCCTTCGCCCTGGCCTTCCTGGCCGAGCTTCCGGACAAGTCGATGTTCGCGTCGCTCGTCCTCGGGCTTCGCTACCGCCCCTCTTGGGTGTGGACGGGGGTCGCCGCGGCGTTCGCGGTTCAGATGGCGATCGCCGCGTCGGCCGGGCGGCTGCTGGCCCTGCTGCCGCACCGGGCGGTGGACGCCGTCGTCGCCGCGGCGTTCCTGGCCGGATCCGCCTACCTGTGGCTGACCAGCCTGCGGGCGCGGTACCCCGGCGGCGCCGACGCGGCCCGCCAGGGCGGTCGCGCCCCGTCGTTCCGGCTGGTCGCCGCGACCAGCTTCGGCGTCGTGTTCCTCGCCGAATGGGGCGACATCACGCAGCTTGCCACGGCGAACCTGGCGGCCAGGTACGACCCGCTGGCGGTGTTCGCCGGGGCGACGCTGGGCCTGTGGGCGGTCGCCGCGCTGGCGATCGGCGTGGGCGCCCGGAGCCTGAAGCTGATCCCCGTGGCCTGGGTCCGCCGGATCACCGCGCTGATCATGCTCGGCCTCGCCGTGTACGCCGCCGTGGCCGCGGTGGCCCCGCCAGGGTAAGCCTGGATCCGCAGTGGACCGGCATCGTCGATGAGTAAGCCGGTCTCGCCGGACCACGGCCTGATCAGCCCGTCGCTGCCGCGAACCCGCCTCGGGACCGACGAGTACGCGTCCGGGTGCTCCAGCGGCCGCAGGCTGCCTGCCCGTACGTCGACCACCTTGTGCACGTGGCGCCCCCCGGACTGCTGGACCCAGGAGACCCAGGCATGCCACGAGCCGTCGCGTTCATGCATCTCCCAGGCGAGCAGGTGGCCCACCATCCCTCCGCTCATCTCGACGATCGGCGGACACCAGGGCGCATCGCGGCGGCTCATCCGGTTAGTATTCGAATTCCAGTTCTATTTGTCAAGACTGAGCTGCGGCGATTCCTGACACTGCCGAGTCCGGCTGGGTGCGGCGAGGCTCGCCCCCATGGAGCGGTGGTCACCGTTGGTGCCAGCGAGCCGGACGGGCACGCCGACCTGCGCTGCGTCGTCGGCCGGACGAGCTCGTAGGCAGCAGGAGTGTGGCGCGGCCTATTTCATGAATGACCCAGTATCGCGGTTCCCGGATCGTCGGGATCCTGGCTGAAAAATACTTGTGCGAGTGCGGCGCTGTAGTCCCCGACGCTCACCCTGCCATCGGCATCGCTATCCATGAGCTCGAACCCGGCGCTGCTGACCGACTCGTCCATGCCCTGCGTCGCCGCGCAACGCGCATGCTCGTCCGCCTCGACGAACCCGTCTGCGTCCTGGTCGATGAGCTGAGCCATCCGTTCGATGACGGGGCCGAACAGCCGCTGGTAGTAAGCCTGCGGGTCGCCCAGGCCTTCGGCGAACGCCTTGATGAACTCCTGCCTTGTGATGCGGCCATCGCCGTCGCTGTCGCAATGGGCGCTCAGCTGCTCATATACCGGCCGGTACAGGGCTAAGAAGCCGGCCCGCTGCTGGTCGTCGGTGATATGGAATTCATCAAGAACCCTGCGGCCAGCAGCGAGCAGGTCGTCTTCGGTAATAAAGCCGTCCCGGTCGGTGTCAAACATGTCGAATACCGAGCTGAGATTGCGCTCGCGAAGATCAGGCCTGAGCGCCATAGCTTTTCCTCCGAATCGGAAGTACCGGCATGCAGAAAGGATCTCGGGCGACTGGACGGGCGCCGGTGAGCGGGCCGAGGCTGGCGCTAGGACCAGAACTCGTCGAAGGCGTACAGGTCGGTGTGCGCGGTCCAGGCTTCGGTTATCTTGCCGTCCCGGACGCGGAACACCTGGACCACTTCGACCTGCAGTTGCTTGCCGTCCCGTTCCGCCCGGGTGGTGTGCAGCGCCACGACGTGATCGTCGTTGCCGATCACGTCATGCAGCTCGACCCGGTGCGTGCCGCCCGACAGCTCCGCCAGCAGCCGGAACATTTCAGCTACCTTCGCGGCGCCCTCATGGTGACCGGACAGCGGGCTGCGGCCGGGGAAATGCCAGTGGATATCCGAGGCGAAGAAGTCGCTCTGTAATGCGTCGATGTCGCCGCGGGCGTACGCGGCGAAACCCTGCCGTACCATGTCCTCATTCGGGTGCGCCATCGTGACCCTTTCGCATCGATTAGGCGTCCCTATCATAATGTGAGCCGCCAGGCCCGTGGTCAAGGCCCGTGTAACGCTTGACGTGCGGCGCTTAGCCTGGGGCCGCAGCGGCCGCCGTGATGCGGGAGGAACCTCGTGGCCGACGCCGATGACGTGCGCCGCCTGGCCCTGGCCCTGCCCGGGGTGGAGGAGATCGACAGCGACGGCTTCGACTTCCGGGTGGGCGGCAGGGGGTTCGTGTGGTCCTATCCCGAGCGCAGGCCGGGCCAGCGCCGGGTCATCCGGACCGACATCGCGGTGCTGTACGTCGGGGACGAGGCCGAGAAGCAGGCCCTGCTGCTGGGCGAGCCCCGGCTGTTCTTCACCGCGCCCGGGTATGACGGGTGGCCGCTGGTGATGCTGCGACTGGAGCAGGTGGACGCCGGGCGCCTCGAGGAACTGGTGCTGGACGCGTGGCGGATGAGAGCCCCGGAGGCACTGGCCGCCGA
>JASHUI010000376.1:0-4329 GCA_030040095.1 Streptosporangiaceae bacterium
CTGCGGGCGGCGGAGGCCGCAGCCCGCGAGGCGCTCGGCGGCGGGCCGGCGGAGCGGCTCCCGCACGTGGCGGCGTGGCGAGAGGCGTACCGGGCGTTCGGCGCCAAGCCGCAACGCACCCGCAATAGCCTGGAGGCGCTGCTACGCCGGGCCGCGTCCGGGCTGCCGCGGGTGAACCGGCTCACCGACTGCTACAACGCGGTCTCGGTGCTGCACCAGATCCCGCTCGGCGGCGAGGACCTGACCCGCTACGCCGGTGCGCCGCGGCTGGTCCGCGCCACTGGCGACGAGCCCTTCGACACCACGGCCGATGGCATCGCGGTGATCGAGCATCCCGACCCCGGCGAGGTCGTGTGGTGCGACGACGCGGGCGTGACCTGCCGGCGCTGGAACTGGCGCCAGGCCCGCCGTACACAGCTGCGCGAGGACACCACCACGGCACTGTTCATCCTCGACACCCTCGAGCCGGTGGCCGATGAAGCGCTTCATGCCGCCGCCGACGACCTTCTCGCCCGCCTGGCCCGGCTCGGCCCCGACGTCCGTGCCGTCCGCCGCCTGATAGCCGCCGTTCCTCAGCGCGGGTGCAGGGGCGCGACTGGCTCAACCTCGGCTGAGGGGAGACGGTGCTGGTCGATGTAGTCCCAGCGAAGCTCGTGGCCCAGGCCCGGTTTCTGGGGTATGGGAACGAAGCCGTCGGGGCTGAGCGGGTCGCAGGGCGCGTGGAGGTAGGGCGGCGTGGCGTCATAGTCCACGCCGGGCCCGAGCAGGCCGCGCTCGTAGTACTCGCACACGTCCTCGCTGGTGGCGCCGAGCACCTGGAGGTTGCCGAAGCCGCTCATGTGCAGTTCGCACCGCACACCGAACGCCTCGCACAGGGCGGCGGTCTTCATCGCGCCGGTGATACCGCCGCGCAGCACGTCGATCCTGCTGATGTCCGAGGCCCGGCGCAAGATCCACTCCGCCCGGGTGAAGGGACCTCCCTCGGCGATTTCGGGTGCGCAGACCGGGATGGTCAGCTCCTCCGCTAGGCGCACGTAAGCATCCACCCGGTATTCCGGCATCGGCTGCTCGTACCAGTAGAACCCGAGCCGCTCCAGCTCGCGGCCCACCTGCAGCGCCTCCGCATACGTGTTGTAGGTCCCCCACGGGTCATACATCAAGACCATCTGATTACCGACCGCGGCCCGTACCGCGCGGCAGGTCTCGATGTCCCACTCGATGTGTGAGGGCCGCGCCGGGGCGAATCGTCTCGTGCCGGGGTCCCAGTAGATAGCGTTGTGGATCTTGTAGCCGAGGTAGCCGCGATGCTGGCACTCGGCCGCGTGCGCGGCGTAGTCCTCGGGCCGGCCCAGGCTGTTGACGCTGCTGGCGTAGGCCTTGACCCGGTCGCGGGCACCGCCGAGCAGCTTATGCACCGGCAGGCCGGTGGCCCGCCCGGCCAGGTCCCACAACGCCAGATCGATCACGCTCACCACGTTCTCCGGCAGCTTCGACAGCCACAGCTGCTGCCAGATGTACTCACGGTCGAACGGGTCCCGGCCAGCCAGCAGCGGACTGACCAACTTGCTGATCAGCGCCTGCTCCCCGGGCAGCAAGCCGTCCTGGTCGCCATGGAAATGACCACCCAGATAACTGCCCTCGACACCTTCATCGGTCAGCACCCTGGTCAGTGTCTGAACGACCTTGTGCCCCGGCATCGGTTCACCCAGCCCGAACCGGTCCACGGGCACCTCGAACGGGACAACCTCAAGGCCTGTGATCTTCACCGGTCCTCCCGGACACAACTGGTCATCGCCGCTGGTTAGTGCGTTGTGGCCAGGCGCAGCACGTATGCCTGCTCGTCCGGCCCGAACCACGGCGGCGATCCTCCGCCGGTGTTCTCCGCGAGCCGACCGGGAAGGGCGGTGGCCGTCAGGGAGACGTGCACCCGCGGGTCGCTAAGCCCCCACTTGATCAGTGCCTGGCTCCAGGTGGTGATGCCGAACGGACGCAGCGGTGCGAGCTGGGCCGGGCTGGGTGGTCGGCGCATGAGCTGCCCTTCGCCGAGCGGGCGCATGAGCAGGACGCCGAGGCCGAGGTCGCCGGCCAGCGGCAAGATGGTGCGCTCGACCTCGCGGTGGGCCGGGTTGTAGGGCACCTGGATGGCGTCGATGCGGCCGGTGGCCATGACCTCGGCGAGCTCATCGAAGGCGGACGGGGAATAGTGGGTGGCGCCGATCAGGCGGACCAGCCCGCGGTCCCGGGCGGCCTCCAGCATCGGCAGGTGCGTCTGCCAGGCCACCAGGTTATGGATCTGCATCAGGTCGACCCGGCCGCCGTACCAGTCCACCGCCCGGGACAGCTGCGCCGCGCCCTCCTCCGCCGACGGAGTCCAGACCTTGTCGGCGATGAAGACCTGCTCGCGGTGGCCGTCCAGCGCGTCGGAGAGCAGTTGCTCGGCGGCGCCGTACATGGGTGAGGTGTCGATGACCCGGATGCCCGCCGCGATGGCGGCCTCGATGAGCTCGTGGTGCTGGTCGGCTGCGGCGGCGGCCTCCAGCCGCCGCCAGGTGCCCAGCCCGACCACCGGCACGGTGATCCGGCCCTGGCCCAGGCTCCGGTTCTCCAATCTCGCCACCCTCTCTCGGCCCGCCCCCAGTCCCCTGATGCCCACTTACCATCCGGGACGAACCAGGCCCGCCGCACGACCCGAGACCATGGAGTTCTGGCCCGCCGCGTCAGCTGTACTGGCGTAGCTGCGGCCACATCTGGCCCCAGGGCCGGCGCGGGCCGGTGCACAGGTATACGTGGCCGTGCCACTCCTGGTTATGCAGGCCGTACGGGTTGGACAGCGTCGCGACGGCTCGCACGCTGGTGAAGAACTGGCCGAGGTAGGCGGCGTCCCCGCCTCCGTCGGCTGGCCCCGGCATGACCGCCACGACGGTGGTCGCATGCGGGTTGCCCGGGCCCCACCACCAGTAGGTGTTGTGCCCGCTTACCGCCTGCGGGAGGCCTGTTCCCTGCCCCAGAACGTTGATCGCGCTGGCCTCACCGTAGTTCGCTGTGAAGATCACTGCGCTGGCCCGCTGCCTGGCCGGCAGGGAGAACCACGCGGTGCGAACGGTGGCGACCAGCTGCGGCCAGCCAACCGACTCAGCCAGTACCGTGTTGACCTTCTGGGTCCAGCCGACATCGGCGGCTGGCAGCACCGGCAGCGCGAGGGGCACGGCCAGTGCGGTGGTTGTTGCCGTGGCCAGCAGCAGCCTGCGGAGCCGGCCGGCCCGGGCCGCCAGCCAGCCGTCGATGGCTACGGCGCCTGCCCCGAGGAGGTAGACGTAGGCGCCCGCCAGGTAGTAGATCTTCCCGCCGGTGGTGAGAGCGAACAACGCGAACAGAAGCGCGTACGCCAGCGCCAGGCCGCGCCACAGCGGCCGACCGGACCGCCACAGGAAGCGCAGTCCGGCCAGCCAGACCACCACCATCGCCAGCGCAGTCATGATCAGCTGCCCGATCACCCAGCTGGCCATGTGGCCAAGACCGCCGTTTTCCTGCGCGAGCGCGCGCGTCATGGCGAGCGTGGCCCACTGGTGCTGCGCCTGCCACCAGATGTCGGGGACGGTGAAACCGGCCGCGATCAGCGCGCCCGCCGCGAACCAGCGGTTCAGCACCAGACGGTGGCCGCCGCTGAGCAGGGTGCCGGCGACCAGAGCGAGGGCGAACAAGCCCACGCTGTGCTTGTTCGCCAGCCCGAGGCCGAGCACCAGGCCGCCGGCCAGCCACCAGCGCGCGTCACCGGTCCGCCCGATCCTGGCCACCACCAGCGCCAGGCTTGCCCACGCCAGTATGTCGAAGGCCGTCGGACCGAACAGGTGGTCGGCGCCCAGGACGGCTGGCATGGCGGCGGTCGCGACCGCCGCCAGCAGTTGCGCCCGGCGGCCGCCGCCGAACTCGCGCGCCGTCAGCCCGGCGATCACGACCGTCGCCCATGCCGCCAGGGCCGGCCACATCCGCAGCCCGATCAGCGACACGCCGAACAGCTTCAGTGATACCCACGCCAGCAGCGGCGTCAGTACGGGCTGATCGACATAGCTGGCCTGCAGGCGGCGGGCGCACTCCAGGAAGTACAGCTCGTCGCGGTGAAACCCGTACCGCGTCGACACGGCCAGCAGAACAGTGAAGACAACAGCGCCGACGGCGATCACGCGCCGGTCGAACGCAGCGATGCCGCCGACCGGACCTTTAGTGTCCCGGTCCGCCTCGGCCGGGGTGTGCCGTGTTCTGCCAAGAAGGTTCATGGCCGTTATGATCGGCCGCCCGCAGCCTCATCCACATCGGCCGCAGTGCCCATTT
>JASHUI010000047.1:0-5568 GCA_030040095.1 Streptosporangiaceae bacterium
CCAGGCCGGCGGTGCTGAGCACCGCCCGCGGAATAAAGATCTGCGACGACCTGAACGCGTGGCTCGCCGTGGCCTGGCACGAGACCCAGCCGCGGTTCAGCAGCCAGATGGAATCGGACCAAACCGAGGCCGGGTACAGCGCCCTCGGAAATGACCTGATGACGCTCGACTGGAACCTGGTCAACTTCAACTCGGGCGCGTTCAAGGATTCGCCGCCCGGCTACTATCCCGTGACCGGCCTGGCCGCCCTGCAGCACGACTGCGCGGGCTACGGGGTCCGCATCGAGGTCCCCTCCGGGTAGCCGGAGCTCGCGTCCCGCCGCCGGGACAGGACCGGCCGGTCCGTTGCTCATCCGCGGCCCTGCGACATGACGTAGCCGCGCGCGGCGGGCGAGGTCTCATCGGCCGCCGTCCTGGCGGGCTGGGCGGGCAGGAACAGCGCCGCCAGGATGGCGCCCACCGCGGCGACGCCGCCGGCGACGAGGGACCCGACGGTCAGGCCGCGCAGGAACGCGCCGGTGGACGCCTGCTCCAGGACGTGCCCGAGCGCGGGATGGCCGAGAGCGGCGATCCGGCCGGAAGCCGCGTACGCCGCCCCGACGGACTGGTGCGCGATCGCCGCGGCCCGGGCGGGCACGCTGGCCGGCAGGGAGGCGGTCAGGCGTGAGCCGTAGACGGATGCGTACACGCTGCCGATCACGGCCACGCCGAGCGTCCCGCCGACGAGCCTGGTGGAATCGTTCACTGCCGAGCCGACGCCTGCCTTGCCGCGCGAGATCGCGCCCATGATGGACTCGGTGGCCGGCGCCGACGTCAGCCCCATGCCGAGCCCGTAGACCACCATCTGGCCCGCGATGACGCCGTAGCCGAGGGTCGTGCTGGCCGTTGCCGCCACCCAGGCGTAGAAGCCGGCCATCGCGACCAGCCCGGTGGTGACGACGAGCTTGGTCCCGGCCCGCACGGCAAGCTGGGTCCCGGCCACCGATCCGGCGCCCACGGACAGCGCCACCGGGAGCAGGTGCACCCCGGCCGACAGCGGGCTGTACCCGCGCACGAACTGGAAGTACTGGGTTATCAGGAAGATGAAGCCGAACAGGGTGAAGAACGAGACCGTGACGGCGCCGCTGGCCGCGCTGAACCGCATGTTGCGGAACAGCCGCACGTCGAGCATCGGGCGCGCGGCAGCCCGCTCGCGCGCGATGAACGCGGCGAGCAGGACCGCCGAGGCGGCGAAGCCGGCCACGCTGCGCGCGGCTGCCCACCCGTAAGACGGCGCCTCGATGATGGTGAAGACCAGCACGGCCATGGTCGCGGACGACAGGACCAGGCCGGGGACGTCCGGAGCGGCCGCGTCCGGGTCTCTGGAGCCGGGAACGACCAGAGCCACCAGGATCGCGGCGGCCGCCGCCACCGGCGCCATGACGATGAAGATGCTGGCCCAGCTGAAGTGCTCGAGCAGCCAGCCGCCCACGATCGGGCCCATCGCGATCGCCACGCCCGCGACGGCGCCCCACAGGCCGATGGCCCTGGCGCGTTCCCTTCGCTCGGTGAACACGTTGGAGATCAGCGAGAGCGTCGCCGGGAAGGTCATCGCGGCGCCCAGGCCCATCACGGACCTGGCCGCGATGAGCTGCGCCGGGTCACCGGTGAAGCCCCCGGCCAGGCTGGCCGCGCCAAACACGGCCAGCCCGCCCAGCAGCATGCCCTTGCGGCCGAACCGGTCCGAGAGGCTGCCGAAGGTGAGCAGCAGCGCGGCGAAGACCAGGTTGAAGGAGTCGACGACCCACTGCAGCTGAGTGGTGGTGGCATGCAGTTCGCGCACCAGCGCGGGGAGGGCCACGTTCACGAGCGTGGTGTCCAGGTTGACGAGAAACGCCGCGAGCAGGAGCGCGACGAGGATGGCTGGCTTCGAGCGCATGGTTGAGATCCTCCACTGCTAACTTGAGAAAGTCAACTTATTAGACTTGGAGTTCAACCAACGGCCGGGTAGCGTGGGATACATGCGCAGCTACGGCCAGTACTGCTCGGTCGCCAAGGCGCTCGACGTCGTCGGCGACCGGTGGAGCCTGCTCATCATCCGCGAGCTCATGATTCGCGGGGGATTGCGGTACACCGACTTGAAGGACGGGCTGCCCGGTATCGCGACCAACCTGCTGTCGGACCGGATCCGCGGGCTCGAGTCGGCCGGGCTGATCCGGCGCCAGGACGCCCCGCCTCCCGTCGCCACCACGCTGTTCCACCTGACCGAGGCGGGCGCGGAACTGCTGCCGGTCCTCGACGCCATTGGCCGGTGGGGAGTCAGGTTCATGCGCGAGCCCGCCGAGGGCGACGTGTTCCGCAGCCAGTGGTTCGCGTTCCCGGTCTCGCTCTTCCTGCACGACCGCGATCCCGAGGCGGCGCCGGCGGCGATCGAACTGCGCGTCCCCGGCGGTGCCGCGGTCGTCGAGGTGTCGGGCGGCGAGGTTCACCTGCGGCTGGGCTCGGTCGCAGCGCCCGACCTGGTCCTGGAGGGCGAGCCGCGGCTGATACTCGGCATGTTCGCCGGAGCGATCACGGCCACCGAGGCGGCGGATCTCGGCCTGAAGATCAGCGGCGATGCGAGCCTGCTGGAGCGCGTCCTGCGGCAGCCGTCCGAAGTTGAGGGGGGAACCCAATGACCGAATACGGGAAAGGCACCGTGCTGACCTGTACCCACGAGGAGTGCAACTGCCGGGTGCTCATCCAGGAGGAATGCCACTGCCCGGGTGTAAGCGATGAGTCGTCTTACCGCTGCGCCTGCGGCGCCGATCTAGTGCCGGTGCGGACGGGCTGAGGGCTTGGCTGCGAGACAGTACGCGCATCCCTCCACTTTCAACCTATAGCGCACCTGGGGGCTTGCCGCAAGACCCGGGTCGTGCCGCATAATCGCTCGCCGAGGCCAGAAGCTGCGGAAATGCGAGCAACGACTGCCGTGTACGGCATCGGTCCACGCCAGACGGAGCGTTCCGCGTTATGTCCGTCAGTTTCGTCACGCCGGTTCAGGCGCCGTGCGGCGTGCAGCGGCCGCAGGCGACGTCAGATCGGAGGGATGACGTGAACCCGCTGGCGACCAGCGCGTTTGACCTTCCCGACCGCCTCGCCCCCAAGGCCGACCCGGCGCTGATCGCCGGCGACGAGCGGCACTTCGCGGCCGTCGCGGAGAGCCTGGGGCAGTCGATCGCCGACCTGTCCGGCCGCCTCGACGCCGAGCGCAAGGCGCCGGGCGGCCTGGGCCGGGCGGCGCTGGACCGGGACCTGGAGATCCACCGGCTGACCGCCCGCCTGCGCGTCCTGAGGCGCTTCGGCCTGGACCTGTGCCTGGGACGCATGGTCAGCGCGGACCACCGCGAGCCGGTGTACATCGGCCGGCTCGGCCTCACCGACGGCGCGGGCCGGCGGCTGCTGGTCGACTGGCGTTCTCCCGCGGCCGAGCCGTTCTTCGGGGCGACCCACGCCAACCCGATGGGCCTGGCCAGCCGGCGCAGGTATCGCTGGACCCGCGGCCGGGTCAGCGACTACTGGGACGAGGTGTTCACCCCGGACGGGCTGGAAGGGCACGCCGCGCTCGACGACCAGTCCGCCTTCATCGCCAGCCTGGGCGCCAGCCGGTCGGCCCGGATGCGGGACGTGCTCGGCACGATCCAGGCGGACCAGGACGCCATCATCCGCGCGGGATCGCGCGGCGCGCTCGTCGTCGACGGCGGCCCGGGCACGGGGAAGACCGTCGTCGCGCTGCACCGCGCCGCCTACCTCCTCTACGGCGACCCTCGCCTGGACGACCGCCGGGGCGGCGTGCTGATCGTCGGCCCGCACCAGCCCTACCTGGCCTACGTCGCCGACGTGCTGCCGAGCCTCGGCGAGGACGGCGTGCAGACCTGCACGCTGCGGGACCTGGTCGCCGAGGGAGCCGCGGCGGCGGCCGAGGCCGACCCGGCCGTGGCCCGGCTGAAGTCGTCCGCGGACTGGGTGCAGGCGATCGAGACGGCCGTCAGGTTCTACGAGCGAGTACCTTCCGCCGGGATGACGGTCGAGACCCACTGGTCCGACGTCTGGCTGAGCGCCGACGACTGGGCCGAGGCGTTCGAGGCCCCAGATCCCGGTACCCCGCACAACGAGGCGCGCGACGAGATCTGGGAGGCGCTGGTCACGATCCTGATGGACTCCCGGCAGGACGATGTCCCGGCTGACCTGTTCCGCAGGTCGCTGCTGGGCAACGCCGGGCTGCGCACGGCCGTCAACCGGGCATGGCCGCTGATCGAAGCGGCCGACCTCGTCGCGGACCTGTGGTCGGTACCCGCCTACCTGCGCCTGTGCGCTCCCTGGCTCGGCCCCGATGAGGTTGAGAAACTGCAGCGCGCGGACGCTCAGGCCTGGACGGTGTCCGACTTGCCGCTCCTGGACGCGGCACGGCAGCGGCTCGGCGACCCGGAGGCGTCACTGCGGAAGCGCCGGCACGACGCCGCCGTCGCCGCCGAGCGCGAGCACATGGACAGGGTCATCGACGACCTCAGGGAGGTCGACGACGACGAGTACGGCGTCGGCCTGGTGACGATGCTGCGCGGCGAGGACTTCCAGGACGCCCTGGTCGACGAGGCCGCGCTGCCAGCCGCCGACCCCGACCGGCTGGCCGGCCCGTTCGCGCACATCGTCGTGGACGAGGCTCAGGAACTGACGGACGCACAGTGGCAGATGCTGCTGCTGCGCTGCCCGTCCCGGAGCTTCACCATCGTGGGGGACCGTACCCAGGCCAGGCACGGGTTCGCGCAGTCGTGGCAGGAACGGCTCGAGCGGATCGGGCTCGGCCAGGTCAACCTGGCCTCCCTGGGCATCAACTACCGGACGCCCCAAGAGGTCATGGCGGAGGCCGAGCCGGTCATCCGGGCCGTGGTCCCCGACGCCAACGTGCCGGTCTCCATCCGCAGCACCGGGCTCCCCGTCACAGGGGGGCGTGCCTCGGACCTGGCTTCGATCCTCGACAGATGGCTCGCCGCGCATGCCGAGGGGACCGCGTGCGTCATCGGCGATCCCGCGTTCCCGGCGACGTCCCGCGTCCGGTCGCTGACCCCGGAACTGTCGAAGGGACTCGAGTTCGACCTGGTCGTCCTCGTCGACCCAGAGGCGTTCGGCGAGGGCATCGAGGGAGCGGTCGACCGCTACGTCGCGATGACCCGGGCTACCCAGCAACTGGTCATCCTCACGAGTTCCTGACGCCGGCCACGCCCGGCGTCATCCGCCTTCCCGGATCCTGGATACGGCGGCTACGACCAGACGACGAACCGGAACCGCCGGGATGGACAGCTTGACCGCGGCGGGCGTTCGCTTTACTGTTATACCATCATCATAGAATAACGTTATGATGGAAGAAGACCGATGTTCCGGTTCCGGCTCGACGGGTCCTCCGGCGTCCCTCCCTACCTCCAGCTGGTGCACCAGGTGCGGCAGTCGCTGCTGCTGGGCTACCTGCAGCAGGGTGACCGCCTGCCGACGGTCAAGGACGTCGCCGCCGACCTGGTGATCAACCCGAACACGGTCGTCAAGGCATACCGGCAG
>JASHUI010000377.1:0-5230 GCA_030040095.1 Streptosporangiaceae bacterium
CGGCCCCAGGGGGCGTTCATCAGGCAGCTGACCCTCGGCGAGGGGATGGACTCCGAGCACCTCACCGCGGACTACGCCGAGGGCGTCCTGCACGTGACCATCCCGGCGTCGCCGAAGGCGGAGCCGCGCCGGATCGAGATCTCGCACTCGGCGGCCGAAAGCCAGCCCGTCGCCAAGAGCGGGAAGGCCGCCGGCTAGCGCCCGGTCGGGCCGTCAGGATCACCGGGCCGTCGCCGGTAACCGCGTTCGTGTGGTCCGCATCGGCGGCCCGGCCGCCGTCCCGCGCTGCGTGCGGTTCCAGCCGTCGTCGTCGATCCGCTGCCGGTTCCTGCCGACGACCCTGGACCCGGCAGACGGCGATGCCCGCGCGCACCGCTCCTCGGTCGTCGCCCACCCAGCACAGCCCAACCCCATTAGCGTGGATGGTGCCAACGCTGTCCCTGTTTCAACATGGTCGGCTTTTTGACCCCAATGAACGGCCGAAGGGCGGCCGGGCAGAACGTCCTCTATGCGGCCCATGTCATCTGCATCGCGCGGAGCCTGGCGGGCATAGACCTGACCATGAGCGGCATCACGACCATCCTGCTGGGCGACCAGCCGTTCCTGCGCGGGCTGCCCGCCGGGGACCTGGCCCGGCTGGCCGACACCACCGTGACGATCTCGGTGCCCGCCGGTCACCGGCTGTTCGAGGCGGGCTCCAGGGCCGAGAAGTTCTGGCTGCTCACCACGGGTCACGTGGCGCTGGACGTGGGCCTGCCAGGGCGGGCGCGCCTGGACGTGGAGACGTTGGGCCCGGGCGAGGTGCTCGGCCTGTCCTGGCTTTCGCCGCCCTATCAATGGCAGGTCAACGCCCGGGCCACCGAGCCCGTGACCGCGCTGCAGCTCGACGGCCTGGCCGTGATCGCGCTTTGCGACAGCAAGCCGGCCTTCGGTTACCAGCTCACCCGGCGGATGCTGGAAGTGTCCGAGCGCCGGCTGCAGGCCACCCGGCGCCGACTGCTCGAGATCTGCAGCGCGACCGGGTGGGCCGACGCGGGCTTATGCGGGCTGATGCCGGCTGAGCCGCCCGGCCCGGCCTCTATGTTGGCAGCGGCACCTGCCAGTGCAGCTCGGTGCCGCCGCCTCCGGCCGGGCCGACCCGCAGGGTGCCGCCGAGCTGCTGGGCCCGCTCGGCGAGATTGGCCAGCCCGCTGCGGAGCGTAACGTCCCCCATCCCGGCTCCGTTGTCGCGCACCACCAGGATGAGGTCGCCGTCGGCCTCGACGCTCACGTCGATCTTGTCGGCCCGCGCGTGCCGGGCGGCGTTGGACAGCGACTCGCGCAGAGCGCCCAGCATGTGCGCGGCGATGTCCTCGGGCACGTGGTCGCCGAGGTCGCCGGCCAGGCTTAGCGACGGCGCGAACCCGAGCGGACCGGTCATCTCGTCCATGACCTGCAGGATCCGGGACCGGATGCTGGCCTGCGTGACGCCCCGGCGGGCCTGCAGCGCGAAGATGGCCGACCTTATGTCCCCGATCGTGTCGTCGAGCGCGTCGACCGCGCGGCTCACCCGGTCGGCGGCCTCCGGCCGCTCGATCAGCAGCATGGCGCCCTGCAGCGACATCCCGGTCGCGTACAGCCGCTGGATCACCAGGTCGTGCAGGTCACGCGCGATGCGCTCGCGGTCTCGCAGCACGGTGACGTGCTCGGCGTCACGGCGCACGTCGGCCAGTTCCAGCGCCACGGCCGCCTGCGCGGCGAACGAGGCGACCATCTCCATCGCCGCGCGGCTCAGCGGCATCGAGCCCGGCCTGCGGCCCACGGTGAGCACCCCGCGGACGTTGCCGGGCCCGCCAAGCGGGAAGATCACCGCGGGCCCGAGTACCATCCGCTGCCTGGCCGCGGGCGCCACCCGCTGGTCGTGGCTGAATTCCTGCAGCGTCACCGGCACCCCCGTGGCCAGCACCTCGGCCGAAAGGGAGGTGTCCGGCAGGGTCAGCCCGCGCACCGCCGACGCGTCGGCGCCGGCGGCGTGCCGCACCACGAGCCGGTGGCCGCCGTCCCCGGGCAGGGCCAGCGTGGCCAGGTCGGCGCCGGACATCTCCAGCACCTGCTGGGTCACCAGGTCGAGCACATCGCAGGGGTCGGCGCCGGACAGCAGCCTGCGGATGACCTCGGCGCTGGCCTGCAGCCAGCGCTGGCCCCGGCGGGATTCCTCGTAGAGCCGGGCGTTCTGGACCGCCACGCCCGCGGCGGCGGCCAGGGTGGTGACCACCGCCTCGTCCTGCTCGTCGAACTGGCCGCCGTCCCGCTTCTCGGTGAGATAGAGGTTGCCGTAGACCTCGTCACGGATGCGCACCGGCACGCCGAGGAACGACCGCATCGGCGGGTGTCCTCGCGGGAAGCCGGACGACCGGGGGTCGGCGGACAGGTCGGGGAGCCGGACCGGCCGGGGGTCGCAGATCAGCGCCCCGAGCAGGCCGCGGCCCTCGGGCCAGCGATGGATGGCGGCGATCTCGCTCTGCTCCAGGCCGACCGGGACGAACTCGGCCAGCCGGCCGTCCGGCCCGATCACGCCCAGCGCGCCGTACCTGGCGTCCACCAGGCCGACCGCCGCCTGGACGATCCGCCGCAGCACGGCCTCCAGATCGAGCTGGCTGCCCACGGCCACCACCGCCTCGAGCAGCGCAGGCACCCGCTCCCGGGTTGACACCACGCTCTGCGGCAGCAGCGGCTGCTGCGATGACTCCACCAGCGGCTCCGGCAGCTCATGGGGGGGCGCAAGCCCACGATACTGCGGGCCGCCTTGACCGCCTGGTGACCGGCCGGCCTATGGACGCCTCAGGCCGGCCGCGGCGTCATCCATTCATCGAGCTGCCGTCGCGGGCCCTGCTCGTCGCCCGCAGGCCCACGCTGACCTCGATGATTCCCTTGTCATAGCTCGCCCTCACGTCCGACTCGTCCGCCGTGATCGGCAGGGCCACGTGCCGGGTGAACGAGCCGTAGCGGAACTCGCTGTGGCGCTTGCCGTTGCGTTCGTCATGCCGGTCCGCGTGAATGGTCATGATCCCCATGGACACCGAGATCTGGACCTCCCGCTCCGGATCGATCCCGGGCAGCTCGGCTCGCACCACGAAGCGGCCGTTCTCGATGTAGTCCTCGGTCCGGATGGGCTGCCCGGCGAGGGCGGGCAGGACCGCGTGCGACGGCTCGAGCCAGTCGAACAGGCCCGGGAAGAGGTTATGACCGTCCCTGGATGACAGCGCGCTCATCTCCCTGCCCCCTCGTGAGATCTTCGCTGCCCCTTCAGGAGATCGCGCGGGCGACCGCCACGCCAGGGCCCTAGGTACCCCGCCATTCGGGACCTCTGGCCCAGTAGCCTCCTGCGGGGGGTCGCTGGTTCGCAAGGCGGCGGAGGAGGAAGGGGCGCGGGTGGTCACGCAGGGTCAGGCGGACGTGCGGGCTGGGCTGGACGCCCGCCAGCCGCGCCAGGAGGCCGGCCAGGCCCGGCGCGGCGGGCTGGCCGATGTCGCCTGACCACCCCGGCCTGTCCCAGGAGGACGTCCTCGCCCGCGGCGGCTGGCACCCTCGCTACGCCCGCGTCCTGGCCGTGGCCAGCGACGGCAACTACGGCTTCGCCGTCGTGGACGGAAACGGCGACGGCGCCGAGCTTGAAGCCGAGACGTGGGAGTGGGACAACGGGTCCTGGCAGGGCGCCTTCTCCTCCGGTGCGGGCCCTCTCAGCACGCTCGGGCCTCTGCAAACCGGCGGCCAGATCGGCGAGGCGTACTTCGCTTACGGCAAGGCGCCCGGGCGCCAGCGGGTGACGATCAGCTTCGACGGCCGCCCGCACGACGTTCCCGTGAGCCGGGAGGGCGTATGGGCCTTTGTCAAGATCCGCACCGACCCCGGCCGCCCGGAACTGCCCTCCCTGACGACCTGACAGGAACACGGGGACGCCCGCACGCGGCTACCGGAACTGGGTGAGCGACAGGACGTTGCCGTCCGGATCAGCGAACCACGCCACCCGGTCGCCGGCCGGCGTGGCCCAGATGCCGAGAGAGTCCTGGTCCATGCTGTCGTAGCGGAGAAAGGCAACTCCCCGGTCGGCCAGGGCGGCGACCACGGCCGCGATGTCGCCGACCCGCCAGCCGAGCACGGTGTAGCCCGGGGTTGACACCTGCGGGACCGCCGTGATGCGGAGCATGACGCCGTGAGCGTCCAGCACGCACGCGAAGTCGTTCTGGTCGACCACGGGCAGCCCCAGCGTCCGCTCGTAGAACTCCCTCGCCCGGTCCAGGTCGGTCGCTGCCGCGAACGCGATGAGGTCGCTGGTCTCCAGCATGGCGCTCCCCTGCGGTAAGGCCGGCCCGGTGCCGGAGGCCCTCAGCCTGTCTTCATACCCGCTCTCATCTAACCCGCTGCTAGCGTCGTTTCATGACATCCTTGCCCGCCAGCGCGAGACCCGTGCTGGAGTCGGCGGCTCTCGGCCATCTGGTGACCTTGAACCCGGACGGCAGTCCTCAGGTCACGGTGGTGTGGGTGGGCCTCGACGGCGACGAGATCGTCGCGGCCCACCTCGGCGAGCACCGCAAGGTGCGCAATATCAGGGGCGACAGCCGGGTGGCGCTCTCGGTCGAGACCGACGCGACGAACGCCGCGGGCCTGACCGAATACCTGGTCGTCTACGGCACCGCCCGGGTGACCGAGGGAGGCGCCGCCGAGCTGCTCCAGCGGCTCGCCCACACCTATCTGGGCCCGGAGGTCCGGTTCCCGCCGGTTGACGACCCGCCGCCCGGATACATCACCCGGATCACCGTGGACCGCGTGGCGGGAGTGGGCCCCTGGGCCGCCGGGCGCTGACCGGGGACGGCGCGCGGCCGGGAGGACGAGGAGGATCGTGCGGGGCGACGGCGCGGGCGACGGCCCGGGCGACACAGTGGAGCTGCTGGGCGATCTGGACCGGCCCCGGGCCTGGATGCTGCTGGCGGGCGGCGTCCCGCAGTCTCACGTCGACCTCGATGACCCGCGGCACCTGGAACTCGAGTACATGCGGGTGCTCGGCCACCTGATCGACCTGGCCGCGCCGGCCGGGGTGCCGCTGCGCGTGCTGCACCTGGGCGGCGGCGGGCTGACCCTGGCCCGCTACGTGGCGGCCACCCGCCCGGGCTCCACGCAGCTGGCGGCCGAGTCCGATCCCGAGGTGGCCAGGCTGGTCCGAGAGCGGCTGCCGCTGGACCAGCCCGCCCGG
>JASHUI010000378.1:0-10056 GCA_030040095.1 Streptosporangiaceae bacterium
CCGGGCGCACCGGTCCGGCGCGTCGCCGTAGAGCATGGCGACGCCCTGGTGCCGGGACGGCAGCGGCGCGGCGCTCGGGTACGGCAGGGCCGCCTGCTCCACAACGATCAGCAGCGCCCGCCGGAAGCCGAGCGACGCCGCGTAATCACCGGCTATGCGCAGGCCCGTGAACGCCGCCGCGGATCCCTGGTCACAGATCGCGAACGACATCGGCGTGCCCGGGCAGACATGACTCAGATGCGCGGCGGTCGCCCGGCTCGGCCACAGGTCATGGACCGAGAACGTCAGCACGAGCAGGTCGACCGGCTCGTCCGCGGGCACCAGGGCCCGGACCAGGGACTCGCCCATCTCCCCGTAGGAATGACCGAGCGAGGGTGACAGCGGCTCGCCGAACTGGCCAGGCGGCACCTCGATCCCGTACGGCCGGGTCAGGTCCGCCATGTACGTGCCGACGCCGGCGCGGTTCACCGGATCCCGGAGGTACTCGGCTGGCCCCGGGAAGGCCTGGCGTTCGGCCCGGATCAGGTGCAGGCCGGTCCTCGGCGGATGCGGCGCGGGCGGGCCGACCACGAACACCGGTTAGTCCGGGCGGGAATGGCCGATAATGAACGTGGTCAGGTCCCCGACCGTCTTCATATCGACGGGGTCCATCAACTCGACGTCAATCTGGATGGCCAGCGTCTCCTCGAGTTCCAGCAGCATCTCGAGCCCGAGCGTGGAACTCAGCCCGAGTTCCTCCAGCACGCGTGTGTCCTCGGTGATCACCTGGTCGGTGTCCAGCAGCCTCCCCAGCACCGCGGCCATGGCCTCGACCACCTGCTGCCTCAGTGCAGGATCCAGTCCGGTCTCTGGCATTGACATGTGAGGGCCCTCCTCGGCTGCCTGCGTCAGTGCTCACCTGCCCAAAGCAAATCACGATCGCGGGCCGTCCGGTAGCTGGCGGGCGTGTCGCGCGCCGAAGCGGGACGTGCCAGGCACGTGAGCGCGTGAGAGGATATCCCGGTGGCGCGGTTCCTGTTTGTGATGCTGCCAATTCCCTCCCACTTGACCCCGGCCTTAGCCATTAGCCAGGCCCTCACCGAGGGCGGGCACGAGGTGGCCTGGTGCGGGCCCGAGACCGATTTGCGCCCGCTCGTCGGACCGGATGTGACCGTGTACCCGACCGGCAAGCGGTCTTACCGCAACAATCCCGGGCCGGGCATGGACGGGATGCAGGGGCTATGGGACGGGTACATGCTGCCGTTCAGCCGTTTCATCATGCACACCGCCGACCGCGCCGTTGCCGACTATCAGCCCGACGCGATGCTCGTTGACCAGTACGCGCTGGCCGGGGCGCTCGCCGCGCACCGGCATGGCGTGCCGTGGGCGAGCCTGTGCACCGGCATGCTGGAACTCAGCCCGCCGCTGTGGGAACTCCCCGGCCTGCCGGAACTGGTCCGCTCGCGCCTGCTGCGCGTGTGGGAAATGGCGGGCCTGCCCGCCGACGAGGGAATCGACCTGCGCTTTTCGCCGTACCTGGTGATCGTGCTCAGCAGCGCGTCGCTGCTGAGCGGGTCACGGCTGCCGGAGCAGTGCGTGTTCGTCGGGTCGGCGCTCGGCCGGCGTCCGGCCGACCCCGAATTCCCCTGGGACTTCCTGGATCCCGGGCGCCGCCACGTGCTGATCACGGTCGGCACCCTGGTCGAGCACCTGGCCGGCGGGTTCTACGCGCGGATGATCACGGCTCTGGCGCCGATGGCCGACCGGCTGCAGGCGGTGATCGTCGCCCCCGAGGGCATCGTGCACGACCCTCCGCCGAACATCCTCGTGGCCAAGCGGGTCCCGGTGCTCGAGCTGATGCCCCGCCTCGACGCCGTCGTGTGCCACGGAGGGTCCGGCACGGTGGGAGAGGCGCTCGTCCACGGGCTGCCGATGGTCGCGGCGCCGGTACAGGGCGAGCAGCATACGGTGGCGCGCGGCCTGCACCGGACCGGGGCGGGCATCGAGGTCTCGTTCCATGAGGCGACCCCGGCTGAGCTCGCCGCGGCCGTGACGGCCGTCCTCGATGAGCCCAGCTACCGGGCGAACGCACGGCGGATCGGCGGCGAGTTCACCGCGTCCGGGGGTGCCGGCGCCGCGGCCGCGCGCCTCAGCGCCCTGGCCGCGAGCACATAGCGGCGATCGGCGCCGGCTTGATTTCGCGGACAGGAAAGAACGGCGAAAAAGGGTCACTTCCGACTCGTGCGGGACTGATCTCGCTGACATTATGGGAGGAATGGCAGAGGCATCTGTGGTGAACGACGGCAGCCGGCCCGGGAGAATGCGCAGGCTGGTCGTGATGGGGCAGGGGTACGTCGGTCTGCCGCTCGCGCTGCGCGCCGTCGAGGCCGGATGGTCGGTCGTCGGGTTCGAGGTGGACGAGGACCGGGCGAAGCGACTTGGCGCCGGCGAATCCTTCGCGGAGGATGTCTCCTCGCAGGCCCTCGCCGCCGCCCTCGCCTCGGGCCGCTATCGCGTGTCGACCGAGCCCGAGGCGATGGCCGGCTTCCAGGTCGCGGTCATCGCGGTACCGACCCCGCTGCGCGGCGGCAGCCCCGACCTGAGCTACGTGAAGCAGGCGGCACGAACGGTGGCCCGGCACGTCCGCCCGGGCTCGACGGTGATCGTGGAGTCGACCTCGTATCCCGGGACGACCGAGGAACTGGTGGCCGGCATCCTCAAGGAGGAGTCCGGCCTGGTGGCCGGCGAGGATTTCCACCTCGGGTACTCGCCGGAGCGGATCGACCCCGGCAACGCGGCCTGGGGGCTGGTGAACACGCCGAAGATCGTGTCGGGCGTGAACCCGGCCTCGCTCGCCGCGGTCGAGAGCTTCTACGCGCAGATCGTCGCCACGACCGTGCCGGTGTCCGGATGCCGCGAGGCCGAGCTGGCGAAGCTGCTGGAGAACACCTTCCGCCACGTCAACATCGGCCTGGTGAACGAGCTCGCGATCTTCGCCGCCGAGCTCGGCATCGACGTATGGGAGGCGATCCGGGCCGCCGCCACCAAGCCCTTCGGGTTCATGGCCTTCACCCCGGGGCCCGGCGTCGGCGGGCACTGCACGCCGGTCGATCCTTCGTACCTCTCGTGGCTGGTCTCCAGCAACCTCGGGCGCTCGTTCCGGTTCGTGGAACTGGCCAATGACGTCAACGACGGCATGCCGGACTACGTCGCGCAGCGGGTGCTGATCGGCCTCAACCGCCTGGGCAAGCCGCTCAACGGCAGCCGGGTCCTGCTGCTTGGCCTGGCCTACAAGAAGAACACCGGCGACGCCCGCAGCTCTCCCGCGGTTCCCCTGGCGGCCCGGCTGCGCTCCTACGGCGCCGAGGTCCGCGCCGCCGACCCGCACGTGGCCGAGACCCCGCCCCTGCCCGGCGTCCACCGGGTGGGGCTGACCCAGGACGAGGTGACCCGCGCCGACGCCGTGATCTTGCTCGCCGATCACGACGCCTTTGACCTGGAGATGGTCACCGCCAATGCGCGCTACATCTTCGACGCCCGGCATCGCCTGAGCGGGGCCAACGTCGAACATCTGTGAGGCTGCCTGCCGCCGCCGGGCAAGCTCCGCGATTTGAACGACCTGTGTAGCCTCGGCGCTGTGCGCATTCTCGTAACCGGCTCGTCCGGTCAGATCGGCACCAACCTTTCCCTGGCCCTGCTGGCGGCCGGGCACGAGGTCCGGGGAGTCGACAACCGGCCGAACCCGTGGACCGGTGAGATCGTGACCGACGTCGTCGACCTGTCCGGGCTGCCGGCCGAGCCGGCCTCGTACGCTCCCTCGTCGCGGCCCGACTGCGTCGTCCACCTCGCCGCCCACGCGAAGGTGTATCAGCTCGTGCTGGAGCCGCGGAAGGCCCTCGAGAACGTCCAGATGGCGTCCGCCGCGCTGGAGCTGGCCCGCGCCGCGGGCTGCCCGTTCGTTTTCGGCTCGAGCCGCGAGGTGTACGGCGACATCCACCGCGGCATGACCGAGGAGGGCATGGCCGACTTCGTCGTGGCCGAGAGCCCGTACTCGGCGAGCAAGATCGCCGGTGAGGCGTTCTGCTACGCCTACGCCAAGTGCTACGGGCTCCCGGTGCTGGTATTCCGGTTCTCGAACGTCTACGGTCGCTTCGACAACGACGTCGAGCGGATGGAGCGGGTGATCCCGCTGTTCCTGCGCCGCATCGCCGACGGCGAGCCGATCACGGTGTACGGCGGCGGCAAGATGCTCGACTTCACCTACATCGATGACTGCGTGGCCGGGATCGTCGCCGGTGTCGAGGCGATCGTGGACGGCAAGATCGTCAAGGACACCATCAACCTGGCCTACGGGCAGGGCAACAGCCTGGCGAATCTGGTCAGCCTCCTGGAGCGGGCACTGGGCCGGGAAGCCCAGGTGACCTGGGAGGCGCCGCGGGTCGGCGAGGTCACCCGGTACGTCGCCGACATCACCAGGGCCCGCCAGTTGCTGGGATATCAGCCGCGGGTGCCGCTGGCGGCCGGCATCGCCCGCTACGTCGCCTGGTGGCGGGAGCAGGGATTGTTGCCCTAGGCCGGGCCGCCGGGCTCGGTTAGCATCGGATCAGCCAGCACCAGCCGGGAGGGGCCTGTATGGACGACGGCAGCGCCAAGCTTCTGTGCGGAACACCGGCTCTCCCGCCGCACTGCGTCGCGCTCACCTTCGACGACGGGCCCGGCCCGAAGTCGGCCGAGCTGTCACGGATGCTGCGCGACGAGGGCGTGCCCGCCACCTTCTTCGTGCTGGGCGAGAGCATCAGGCTGCACGGCGAGGTGCTGGACACTTACCGGGACTGCGGGCACGCGATCGGGCTGCACGGCGACCGGCACCGGCCGTTCGTGTCGGTCAGGCTGGCCGCGATATTGCTGGACGGGTGCCGCCAGCGGATCAGCGACTACCTGGGCGACACCGTGTGGTTCCGCCCGCCCTACGGCTACGGCGACCAACCGGTCCCCGGCTACGCCGGGCCGGTCGGCTGGCACGCGCACGGGCGCGACTGGGAGATCACCTACCGCGCGGGCCAGACCGTGGCAGCCTGTGTGGACGAGATCGTCACGGCCCTGGTGCGATCGGACGGCGGCATCGTGCTGCTGCACGACTTCGCCCCGCCGTCCGAGTTCGGCGGGCGCGGCCTGACCGAGGACGACCTCGACCTGCGGATCCTCGAGATCGTGCCGCGGCTCATCGAACGCTTGCGCGCCGAGGGGTTCTCCTTCGTCGAGCTGCCCGAGCCCCTCCCGAGCCAGCCGACCGCGGTCGCCGACCGGGTCACCGCGTGACGGCGGCCACCGAGGGCGCGGCCGAGGCGCTGCCCCTCGCGGAGACCCACCAGATCCTGAGGCAGTTCCGCGCGACGACGAGGGCGGCGGCCGGCACCCTTGACGTGATGATGCCCATGCGGATCGGCGGCAGCGGGCCCGCCCTCTTCTGCGTCCATCCGGTGGTGGGCCTGAGCTGGTGCTATCTCGCCATGCTCCCGTACGTCGACGCCAGGTTCTCGCTCTACGGCCTGCAGGCCCGCAGCCTGCGGCGGCCGGAGCCGCTGCCCGCGAGCATGCCGGAGATGGCGCGGGACTACGCCGACCAGATCCGGATGACGCAGCCCTCGGGTCCCTACCACCTGCTCGGCTGGTCGTTGGGCGGGAACATCGCGTTCGCGATCGCCGAGGAGCTCCAGCGGCGCGGGCACGAGGTCGGCTTGCTGGTCAGCCTGGACGCGACCGTGGGCGAGACCGAGGCGATGATGAGGGACACCAACGAGCCCTGGATGGTGTACAACCTCGTCCTGGCGCAGTTCGGTTACGTGCCCGCGCTGACCGCGGACGACCCGCAGCCCGAGGTGCGGATGCTCGAACTGGTCCGCCGCCGGCCGGGCCTCGGGCTGGACGAATGGCCGGACCGGCGGGTGCTCGCGCTGCTGCGGGTGATCAGGAACAACGTGGCCCTGGCTTGCGCCTACCGGCCTGGCCCGGTGCATTGCCCGATGCTGTTCTTCTCCGCCTCCCGCAACCCGCCGACGCTGGCCGAGAAGCTGGACAGCCTGCGGTCGTTCGCGGACGGCCCGATCGAGGTGGTCGAACTGGACTGCCACCACCGGTACATATTCCTGCCCAAGACCCTGTCGCGGCTCGGTCCGGCGCTCACCGAAAGGCTGTCCCGGGCGGCGCTGGCCGTCACATCGCCATTGTCCAATCAGGCCGCGCCAATTTAGCCTAAAGCCTGGGAACCCGGGTGCACGCCCCGTTCCCGGCCGCACCGGCCCGAGCGGGGCGCCGGCAGGGAGTCCTCCGGGCCAACATCGGCTGCGCCGGCCCGGCAGGCTGACGAGGAGACGCGATGATCGAGGCCACCGGCCTGCGCAAGTCCTACCGACCCAAAGGCCGCGGCCGCAAGGTCACGATTGTCGATGCGGTGCGGGGCGTGGACTTCGCCGTGAAGCGGGGCGAGATCTTCGGCTTTCTTGGCCCCAACGGGGCCGGGAAGACGACCACCCTGCGGATGCTGGCCACGCTGATCCGTCCCGACGGGGGGCAGGCCACGGTCGCGGGGGCGGACCTGCTGACCGCCCCCGCGCTGGTGCGCAAGCGCATCGGCTTCGTGGCGCAGAGCGGCAGCACGTACAACGAGTCCTGCGCCCGCCTGGACCTGGTGCTGCAGGCCCGGATGCACGGCATCGGCAAGGCCAAGTCGGTGGAGCTCGCCGAGGCGGCGATCGCCACGTTCCAGCTGGAGAGCTTCGCCGACCGGCGCAACAGCACGCTGTCCGGCGGGCAGCGCCGCCGCCTCGACTTCGCGCTCGGCGTCATCCACTCCCCCGAGCTGTTGTTCCTTGACGAGCCGACCGCCGGGCTCGACCCGCCCGGCCGGGCCCGGATCTGGCAGGAGGTGCGCAGGCTCCGCGACGAGGGCATGACGGTCTTCCTCACCACCCACTACCTCAACGAGGCCGATGTGCTCTGCGACCGCGTCTCGATCATCGACTCCGGCCTGATCGTCGCCGAGGGAACGCCATCGGACCTGAAGCGCGCCATCTCCGGCGACGTGGTCATCCTGGACATGGCCGCGCCGGACGGCGCGGGCGTGCCCGACCCCGCGACGACGCAGGAGGCCATGAAGATCCTCTCGCATCAGCCCTACACGCATTCCGCGGAGGCCGTCGACGGGACGATACGGCTGTACGTGGACAGCAGCGCGACCGCCATTCCGCAGGTCATCAGGACGCTGCTGAACCACGGCATCGAAGCGGGAGAGATCGAGTCCCGCCGGCCGAGCCTCGACGACGTCTTCCTAGCCAAGACTGGCCGCTCGCTCGAGGAGTGACCTGCCGGAGAAAGGACAGTTGTGAAGGTCATTCGCGATACCTGGCTGGTCATGCAGCACGAGGGCCGACTGATCATCCGCAATACGCCCGCGCTCGCCCTCAGCATGGTCCAGCCCGTCGCGTACCTGGTCTTTTTCACCCCGTTCCTGAAGACCGTGATGCTGCACGACGGGGTGACCTCGTACGGGGACGCCTACCAGATTTACGTTCCGGGCCTGTTCACGGCGATGGGCCTGTTCGGCGGCCTGTTCGCCGGATTCGGCTTCCTCGCCATGCTGCGCCAGGGCGTCATCGACCGGTACCGGGTCACCCCGATCACCCGCACGGGACTGGTGCTGGGACGCGCCCTGACCCACGTCACCGTGATCACGTTCACCTCGGTGGTCATCGTCATCGGCGCGGTCGTCCTCGGCCTGCGGGTGCAGATCGGCAACCTGCTCCTCGCCTACCTGCTCATGGCGATGATGGTGCTGCTCAGCGTCTCGATCTCCTACAACGTGGCGCTGCTCGTGCGCAGCGAGACCAGCCTCAGCACCATGGTCAACACGGTGGCCCAGCCGGTCTCGCTGCTGGCCGGCATCCTGATCCCGGTGTCCCTCGCACCCTTGTGGATACGCGACATAGCTCTGTGGAACCCGTTCGCGTGGGCGGCCAACGCCATGCGGGCCCTGTTCGAGGGGCACCCTGGCAACCCGGTGGTCTGGCAGGGCGCGATCATCGTGTCCGCGCTGGCTGTGGTGAGCATCACGCTGACCACGAGGCTGTTCAGCCACGAGGTGTCGTGACCGCGACGAGTCGGCCATTGTCTGGCTTACGCCGACGTTTTAGCCTGATCAGGGGTCTCGCCTTGGCGCCGAAATCAATGGCGCGAGCCGCGATCGCCCTAGGTGACGGCGGCGAGAGGGGGAGACGCGAGATGGAGAATCAGCTGCAGTCGGTGGTCGTCAACGACGAGGAGCAGTACTCGATCTGGCCGGCCGGGCGGGACCTGCCGCCGGGCTGGCGCTTGGAGGGATTCACCGGCACCGAGGACGAGTGCCTGGCCCACATCGACGCGATCTGGACCGACATGCGGCCCGCGTCGCTGCGTCGCTGGATGAACGACCACCAGCAGCCCGTCACCGGCTGACCTGGCGTCAGGGAGCGGGTGGCATGCCTGGGAGCGGCACGACTACGGCTGAGGCCGGGCAGCGCGAGGAGTACCGCGCGCTGCCCGCCCAGCAGGGCATGATCCTGAACAGCCTGCGCCATCCGGGCGATGGCGTGGACGTCGTCCAGGTCACCCTGGACTGGGCCGACCCGCTGGAGCGCCAGCCGTTCGAGGCCGCCTGGCATGATGCCGCGCGGCGGTACCCGGTCCTGCGCACGGCGTTCCGCCTGCACGAGGACGGTATGATCCAGGTCGTCGACCCGCGCGCCACGATCGACATCCGATGGCGCGACCTGCCGCCGCCGCCCGCCGCCGGGCCGGACCAGCCGTTCGAGTCGTTCCTGCTCGAGGACCGGCGGGAGCGGTTCGAGGTGACTCGCGCGCCCCTGGCCCGGCTGACGATCGTGCGCCGCGCCGAGCCGGGCACCCGGGATGCCCCGGCCCGTCGGAGCGTGCTGACCGTGCACCACGCGCTGCTCGACGGGCGCTCGCTTCGGATGCTGGTCGAGGAGATCGCCGCGTCATACGCGGCGCTGCGGGACGGAGGTGCCGTGGTTCGCCCATTACGACCGTTGTTCCGCGAGTACGTGCGTTGGTGGCCCGCTGCCGGGGCCCCGACCTCCCGGGAGTTCTGGGCCGATTACCTCGCCGCTCCGGTGCTGCCGCGGCCGCTGCCCGGGTACCTCGGCCCGTCGGCGCCAGGAACCGCCGAGCCCGTCACCGCCGAGGCGACCCTGTCCCGCAGCGACTCCGAGCTGGTCAGACGGGCCGTCGCCGGCGCCAACCTGTCCTCTTCTACCCTGGTCAGCTCCGCATGGGCGCTGCTACGGGCACGCTACGGTGGCGTCGCGGACGTCGCCGTCGCGGTGACCCGCTCGTGCCGCCATGGCAGCATCCCCAATGCCGACGCGATCATCGGGCCGATGATCAACACCGTGCCGCTGCGCGTCCGGATCGACCCCGGGTGGACGGCCGGCGACCTGCTGGCCGCGGTGGACGACGGCATCCTTGCTATCAGAAGGCACCAGCTCACGCCGCTCGGCTCGATCCTGGCCTGGGCCGGGCTGCCCGCGGACACCGCGGTGCTGGACAGCCTGATCATGTTCGAGCGGCAGCAGCTGCAGACCTACTTGCGCGGCCGGTCCCTGGGCATCACGGCGGCCCGGATCGACCGGCTGCCCTCGTACCCGCTGACCTTGTGCGCGTTCGACGAGGACCGGATCCGGCTCGCCGTGATCTGGGACCGCCGCTGCTTCGTCGAAGGCTCCGCGCAGCGGATGCTCGACCAGCTCGCCGCGACGCTGGTCGGGCTGGCCCGGACGCCGCCGGCGCGTCTGGCCGACCTGGCCGCGGGGACCGCGGACGAGGCCGGGCTGCGCGCCTGCTGGAACCAGACCTCGATCGCGGCCTACCCCAAAGACAGCTCCATCCCGGCGCTGTTCGCGGCCCAGGCGGCCAGGTACCCGGACGCGACCGCGCTGGTCTCCGGCAGCCGCGCGTGGACCTATGCCGGACTGGACCGGCGCGGCAACGCGCTGGCCTGGATGCTGCGCCGCCGCGGCGTGG
>JASHUI010000379.1:0-19263 GCA_030040095.1 Streptosporangiaceae bacterium
CCAGTTCCACCGGGCCGGGCCGGCGGCCGTGTCGGCGTCGCGCGTCACGGAGGGCTGGCCGATGGCGGCCGGGTGGCTGGCCGGGGACGATCCCCCGCCGGCGGTCAGGCCGGCGGTCAGGCCGACGATGACGGCCAGGATCGCGACCGCGGCCCCTAGCTGCAGCCGGGAGGGCCGCCAGCCAGAGGCGTAGGCCCGGCGAGCCGACTCATAGGCCCGGCGGCCCGAGTCGTAGCCCTGGCGGGCAAGAGCGTAGCCGTCGCGGGCGAGCTCGCCGCCCTGGCGGGCCAGCCGGCGAGCCTGGGGGGCTAGACGGGCAAACTCGCAGCGCTGGCGGGCCAGCCGGCGAGCCTGGGGGACAAGACGCTCGTAGAGCGTGCGGAATGCATCCAGGGATGACTGGAATCGGGGGGTCAAATTGAGCCTTCGGTCGGGCGCGGGGGGCGCTCGGTCACCCAGGATGCCGCCTGCCGATGACGATCCAGCGGGCTAGGCAGCGCAGGACGTTGCCGCGGGGTCAGGGCGACGTGTTGCTCGGGGGGCAACCGTCAATGCCTGGGTGATTTCGGTCTGGACGTTAAACGCCGGAAAGCAGACCGGGTCATGCCGCGGAGTCTGAATCAAACTATGACCCTGATCACACTGTGACCTGCGTCATCGACGGGAATACGGCGCCGGGGCGGCTGCCTGACCGGGGACGCCGGCGAGGAGTCCAGGGTGGGCGGGCGACGACCAGAGCAGGAGAACGGACCGGGCGTTGACATCGTGACCTGCGGCGGGATACGTTCCTGGAAACGTTACCGGAAACGCTCTCGAAGCGGATGAACGAGCGCCATGCTCGGCGAGCTGGGGAGGCGGTCCGTTGGCATCGATCGAAGCGGCCTTTGCCCGCCGGACGGCGAAGTCCAGGGCGGAATGCGACCGGCTCACCGCCTCGCTACCCGGCGGCGAGACGCGGTCGGTGGCGGGCTACCAGCCGTACCCGGTCGTGCTCGTGGCCGGGGCCGGGAACACGGTGCGCGACCTCGACGGCAACGCCTACCTCGACCTGCTGAACAACTACACCAGCCTGGTGCACGGGCACAGCCATCCGCGCATCACGGCCGCGGTGCGCGAGGCGCTGGCCCAGGGGACGGTCTTCCCCGCGCCGCACCCGGCCCAGGGACGGCTGGCGGAGCTGCTGGCCGCCCGGATGCCCGCGGTGGAGCTGACCCGCTTCACCAACTCGGGCAGCGAGGCGGCGGTGCTGGCGGCCCGGCTGGCCCGGCACGTCACCGGCCGGGAGCGGATCGTGCACTTCACCGGGGGATACCACGGGACAGGAGAGCGGTTCGCCGACCCGTCGCCGACCGTGATCCGGCTGCCGTACAACGACCCGGCCGCGCTGCGGACCGCTGTCGACCGCACCGTCGGCGCGGTGTTCGCGGAGCCTTTCCTGGGCAGCGGCGGCGTCGTCCCGGCCCGGGAGGACTTCCTGCACGCGGCGCAGGAGTCGGCCCGCGCCGCCGGCGCGCTCTTCGTCCTGGACGAGGTGCAGGGCCTGCGCAATCACTACCACGGCACGCATGCCGCGCTGGGCCTGTCCCCGGACCTGATCCTGATGGGGAAGATCATTGGCGGCGGATTGCCGGTCGGCGCGGTCGGCGGCCGGGCCGATCTGCTCGATCACCTGTCCCGCTCGGCCCCCCGCCAGCTGGCCCACTCCGGCACGTTCAACGGCAACGTCCTGTCCATGGTGGCCGGGGCGGTCAGCATGGAGCTGCTGACCGCCGAGGAGATCGCGCGGCTGAACCGCATGGCGGCCAGGCTGCAGGAGGACATCGCCCGGGCCGGGAAGCTGGCCGGCCTGGAGGTCACCGTGACCCGGGCCGGGTCGATCATGCACGTCCACTTCCTCGGCGCCGCGCCCGCCGACTACGAGAGCGCCGAACGTGCCGACCGCAGGGCCGGTCAGCTGTTGCATCTCGCGCTGCTCAACCACGGCGTCTACGCCGCGCCGCGGGGCATGCTGAACCTGTCCACGGCCGTCGGCGAGGCGGACATCGACCGGGCCGCCGAGGCGTACGAACGGGCGCTCGCCGAGGTGGCCCGCGAGTGGACGCCGGCCGCATGACCGCGGAATTCGCCGGCCGCGTGGTCCTGGTCACCGGCGCGGCGTCGGGGATCGGCCTCGCGACCGCGGCTGCCTTCGCGGCCGAGGGCGCCATCGTGGCGCTCGCCGACGTCAAGGCGGGCCAGCTGAAAACCGAGACGGCCAGCCTGGCCGAGGCCCACGGCCCCGGCGTCCGCGGCTACCCGGCCGACCTGGCCTCGCCGCAGGCGGCGGAGGGCCTGGTCGAGGCCGTGCTCGCCGACCACGGCCGGATCGACGTGGCGGTGAACAACGCCGGGATCGCCTACATGGGCACCGTGCTCGAGACCAGCGTGGCCGACTGGGATCTGGTGTTCGCGACCAACGTCCGGGCCGCGTTCTGCGTCTCCAAGGCCGTGCTGCCCGCCATGATCGCCCAGCGCGGCGGTGCGATCGTGAACACCGCGTCCGAGGCGGGGCTGGTCGGCTTCCGCGACTATGCCGCGTACGCCGCGGCCAAGGCCGCGCTGGTCAATCTGACCCGGTGCATGGCGCTCGATCACGCCGGCCAGAACATCCGGGTCAACTGCGTGTGCCCGGGCTCCATCGAGACCCCGTTGCTGCGCGACTACTACGCCGCCACGCCCGACCCGGCCGCGGCGCGGGCGCAGGACGCGCAGGCCCACCCCCTCGGGATCGGGATCCCGGAGCAGGTCGCCGCCGGGATCTTGTACCTGGCATCCGACCGCGCGAGCTATGTGACGGGCCATGCGCTCGTCGTCGACGGAGGCTATACGGCTCAGTAACGAAAGGGTCCGGCACCATGACACAGACGGTCAACAAAGACACGCAGCGGGTCACCTTGCGCCGTGGAGCCATCGGCCTTATCGCGGTGGCCTCCCTCGGCGCGATCATGATGTCACCCGCGCTCGGGATCTACAGCTGGTTCCCCGCGATCATGACCACCGCCGGCGGGATCGTCCCGTTCGTCTTCATCCTCGCGCTCCTGGTGTCGATTCCCACCGCGATCAGCTATGCCGTGATCAGCCGGACCCGGCCGTCGGCGGGATCGGCGTACACCTGGGTGGCCGAGGCGGCCCGGCCGCGGACCGGCACCTGGCTCGGCATCATGCTCGCGCTGTACTACCTGGGCGTCGTCGTGACCATGCCGGTGCAGTTCGCCCTGTACTTCAACGAGTTCCTCGGCTACTTCGGGGTGCACGCGAACGGGTATGGATTCTTCGCGATCGGCGTCCTGCTGAGCAGCGCGGTCGTCGCGGCGCTCTCCTACCCCGAGGTGCGGATCTCGGCCCGGGGCGCCGTGACGTTCATGGCCTTCGAGAGCCTGGTCGTGCTGGCCCTGGCCATCACGGTCGGGTTCAAGCACGCGTCGTCGCTGGGCGCGGCGCCGCTGAACCCCGGGACCGGCACCGGCGGAACGACGGCGATCTTCGGCGCGCTGATCTTCGGCGTGCTGGCCTTCACCGGTTACGACGCGGCGACGACCGTCGCCGAGGAGACCAAGACCCCCAGGCGGCTGGTGCCGGTCGCGGTCGTCAGCGCCCTGATCGTCACCGCCGTGTTCTGGATCGTGTGCTCGTACCTGCTCAGCTACTCGGCCAGCACGGCCCAGGTCACCAAGGACATCGCGGAGGGCGTGACGCCGTTCGGGCCGATCGCGAAGACCTACTGGGGCCGGGGAAGCATCCTGGTCGACATCACCGGCATGACCGCGTCCCTCGGGGTCTATGTCGCGGCCATCGTCGGCGTCGGGCGGGTGCTGTTCGCCATGGGCCGGGACCGGGTCCTGCCCGGGGTGCTCGGCCGCCTGAACGCCCGGCACCAGACCCCGTGGAACGCGCTGCACGTGCTGTTCGGCCTGGCCGTCGCGGCCAACCTGATCGGCGGAGCGGTCCTGGGCAGCTACAACTTCCTGCTGTGGGCCGGCAATGCGACGGTCTGGTTCGCCCTGATCACCTACCTGTTCGTCAACGTGGCCAACGTCCTGCTGCACCGCCGGGCGCAGTTCAACTGGCTGACCACCGGGGTGATCCCGGTGCTCGGCGTGGCGATCACCATCTACCTCATCTACAAGGGCTTCTTCGTGTCGCTGTGGGATGCCGGGTTCAAGACCGGCCGCAGCGTCGTCCTGCTCTGCCTGCTGCTGAGCGTGGTCGCCGCCGCGATCGTCGTGATCCGCCGCGACCTGGGGGCCAGGAAGCCGTCGCCGGGCCTGGCCGAAACGGCCGGGGAGTGACAAGGACGTGAGCGGCCGCTGGACGCTGTGGGGGCTGCGTGCCGGTCACAGCACAGTGGACCAGTCGATGCTCACCTACCTCGAGGGGCCGGGCGCGGCGGTGCAGATACCGCACGTCGTGTTCCTTGCCACCGGGCCGGCCAATGTCCTGGTGGACACCAGCTTCCGGTCCGCGGCCAGCGTGCGGGCCAGCTATCCGCAGGAGATCGCCCGGCCGCAGGACGAGGAGCTCGAGGTCCTGCTCGGCCGCGTCGGCCTTGGCCCGCCGGACATCGAGGTGATCGTTCACACCCACCTGCACTACGACCATGCGGGCAACAACCACCTGTTCCCCGGGGTAAGCCCGCTGGTCCAGCGGACCGAGATCGAGTACGCGGCCGCCCCGAGCGTCACGATCATGCAGCGGGAGTACTTCGCGCCGTCGGCCGGGTTCACCCCGCCGTTCGATGCCGGCCGGCTCACCGCCGTGGACGGCGACCTGACCGTGGCCGACGGGCTGGATCTCCTCCACCTGCCCGGGCACACCCCCGGGTCCCAGGGCGTGCTCCTCGAGACGGCGGCGGGCCCGGTGTGCATACCGGGCGACCAGGTGATGGTGAGTGAGAACATGCGCGCCGAGCTTCCGGTCGGGCTGCACACCGACCTGGAGGCGTGGGAGCGGTCGCACAAGCGCCTGCTCGCGCTGGACGCGCGCATCATCCCGAGCCACGACATGCGCGTCTTCGCCACGGGAAGCGTGCAGAGGCTGGCCGGATGACCCGGCGCGCTGGTAACGTTACCGGAAGCGTTACTAGAAGGCAGGCAAGGCGGGTATCCGTGCGGCGTGCACCGCAGGAAGGCCAGCACGAAGGAGATGGACATGCTCAAGGGCGTCGGCCGCGACGAAACGACCCGTTACGAGCTCCCTGGCCGGGATTGGTACCTGTGCATCGGGCCGCAGAACTCCGCGGCGGCGAACCTCACGGTCGGAGTCGCCGTCTTTCCTGAGGGCTCGGCCCCCGCCGGGCACGTGCACGACACCCAGGAGGAGGTCATTCACGTCACCACCGGCCACGGGCGGCTGGTCACGCCGCAGGGGACGGTCGAGCTCGAGCCCGGGACCACGGTCTACATCCCGGTCGGGCTGCATCACGCCACCGTCTCGACCGGGCCGGGCCCGCTGGAACTCCTCTGCTCGTTCTCGCCCCCCGTCGTGCCCGGCTCCTACGAGGCCACGTACCGTGCTCAGGGCTGAGCCCGGGACGAGCGATCTGGAGGCGACGGCCCGGGCCGTGCGACGCGAGATCATCCGGTCGGTCGCGCACGCCGGGGGAGGCCACATCGGCGGCCCCCTGTCGGCGGCCGAGATACTGACCGCGCTGTATTTCCGGGTGCTGCGGATCCGGCCCGAGGAGCCCCGCTGGCCCGGCCGCGACCGCTTCATCCTGTCCAAGGGACACAGCGCGATCGGCCTGTACGCCGTGATGGCGCTGCGCGGCTTCTTCCCGGTCGCCGAGCTGAGCACGTTCGACGCGATCGACTCGCGATTGCAGGGGCATCCCGACATGACCTTGCTCCCCGGCCTGGACATGTCCACCGGGTCGCTGGGCCTCGGGCTGGCCGCCGGGGTCGGCGTGGCCCTCGGCGCGAAGCTGGCCGGGCAGGACTTCACCACGTTCGTGATGGTCGGCGACGGCGAGTGCAACGAGGGCGTGGTGTGGGAGAGCGCGCACGTGGCCGAGCGGTACGCCCTGGACAACCTGGTCGTGATCGTCGATCACAACCAGCTGCAGCAGTTCGGCTGGCGCGATCCCGGATCCGGCCGCCGGCTGCCGCCGTATCCGGGCCGCCAGCTGCGGGACCGGTGGGCCGCCTTCGGCTGGCGGGTGCTGGAGGCGGACGGGCACGACATCGCCTCGGTGACCGGCGTGCTGGAGCAGGCCCGCGCGGCCGAGGGCGCCCCGGTCGTGGTCATCGCCCGGACCGTGAAGGGCAAGGGCGTGTCGTTCATGGAGAACGAGTACCTGTGGCACAGCCGGGTACCGACCCCGGACGAGCTGCGGGGCGCGCTCGAGGAACTGGCCGACCCCGTGACGGCCGACGGGGGCAGCTGAGATGGCACTGCCCGCCGGGGCGGCGCTGCGGCAGGTGTTCGGCCAGACCATGGCCGAGCTGGCGGAGGAGGACCCGCGCATCCTGGTGCTCGACGGCGACCTGGGCAGCTCGACGGGCGGCAGCATCTTCGAGGCCGCGCATCCGGCCCGTTACATCCAGGCCGGCATCGCCGAGCAGAACATGCTCGCCATGGCCGCGGGGCTCGCCACCGTCGGCTACCGGCCCTACGTCAGCACCTTCTCCTGCTTCGCGGTGGCCCGCGCGCTGGACTCCATCCGGGTCCTCATCGCCCAGCCCGGGCTCAACGTGAAGATCATGGGAGGTTACGCCGGCCTGCTGACCGGCATGACCGGCAAGACCCACCAGATGTTCGACGACGTGGCCATCATGCGCACGCTGCCGCACATGCTGGTCCTCGCGCCCGCGGACGAGACCGAGGCGCGGCAGGCGATCCGGGCCGTGGCCGGTGTCGAGGCCCCGGCCTACATGCAGATCACCCGGGAGCCGTCCGCCGTCCTGTTCGGCCCGGACTACCGGTTCCGCCTGGGCCGGGCGGTCACCCTGCGCCACGGCGGCGATGCCGCGATCATCTCCACAGGCGTGCAGACGACCAGGGTCTACGAGGCCGCGGAGATCCTGGCCGACCGGGGCATCGAGGTTCATCTGCTGCATGTGCCGACCATCAAGCCCCTGGACGAGGCGGCGGTGGTCGCCGCGGCGCAGGCCACCGGGCTGATCGTCACGGTCGAGGAGCAGAGCGTCCTTGGCGGCCTGGGCGGTGCCGTCGCCGAGGTGCTGGGCGACCGCTTCCCGGTCCCGGTCAAAAGGCTGGGGATCCCGGACCGCTACGGAGAGAGCGGGCCGAACGAGCAGCTCCTCGACAAGTACCGGCTCTCGCCGGCCCGGGTCGCCGAGGACGTCGAAGACCTGGTCAGGACCCAGGGGCGGGCGCGGCAGGGACTGCGGTACCCCGACGGGCGGACCGCCGTGACCGCCGATGGCTAGCTGGCTCGCCTCGCCGGGCGTGGCCGTGCGCCGGATGCCCGCGCGCAAGGGATAATGGCGTCGTGGCCAGACCGCCTCTGGGCCGGGGGCCCACGATCGTGGACGTCGCACGAGCGGCCGGGGTCTCCGTCTCGACAGTTTCGCGGGTCGTCCGCGACCACCCGGACGTGGGCGCGCAGACCAGGGCCCGGGTGCACGCGGCGATCGACCGCCTCGGTTACCGGCCCTCGCCGATCGCGCGCGCCCTGGTGTCCGGTCAGACCCGGCTGCTCGCGCTGCTCGTCAGCGACATCGCCAACCCGTTCTACCCGCAGCTGGCCAAGAGCGTGGAGCAGGCCGCCAAACGCGACGACTACACGGTGATCATCTGCAACACCGAGGACCGGACCGCGGAAACCCGCCGGTACATAGAACGGCTGCTGCGGCAGGGCCTGGACGGCGTTATCCACGCTTCGGTGGCCCGCGACGAGAAGGCGGTCCTCTCGCTGATGGAGGATCCCCGCCGGGTGGTCTTCACCAACCGCCGTCCGGCCAGCGACTCGGTGAGCTATGTCGTATCGGACAACAAGAGCGGCGCCACCGAGCTGACCCGGCACCTTCTGGCCCTCGGGCACCGCAGGATCGGCTTCATCGCCGGGCCGCCGTACGCGCGCAACGCCACCGAGCGCCTGGAGGGGTTCACCGCGGCCATGGCCGAGGTTCCCGACGCCGTGCCGCTCATCGGCCAGGGGGACTTCGACGTCGACAACGGGGGCCGCGCCGTCCACGCCTGGATGGACGCGACGTCCGGTCTCACCGCGATCATCGCGATCAATGACTCCGTCGCGCTGGGCGCACTGGAGGCGCTGACCGCCCGCGGGCTGCGCGTCCCGGACGACGTGGCCCTGGCCGGATTCGACGGTGTCCAGCTGGCCGCCTCCCGCGTCTTCGACCTGACCACCGTCGACCAGCACATCGACCAGATGGGCCGGCTGGCGGTGCGGATCCTGCTGCGCCAGCTGGCCGACAGCGCCAGCGACATTCCCGTCCATGAGGTGCTGCCCACCGAACTGCTGCTGCGAGGGAGCACCGAGGGCACCTCGATGGCCTGGCCCGGCGCCCCGGCCGCCGGCGCCACCGTCGCGCGCTGACGGGTCAGGCTGGGCCCGCGCCCGCGGCCCGGCCCTGCGGGAACGAATCGGCGCCCGGCGGCGTTCTTAATGCTTGATTGTTCAACTACTTCCGGCCCGCGGCACGGACTGGCCTCGCCAGCGGTGCCGCCGGACCCGCAGAGCGCCGAAAGGTGAACGGATGCCGAACTTGACCATCGTCGTGGGCTCGACCCGGCCCGGGCGCGCCGCCGCCCCGATCGCGCAGTGGTTCGCCGCGCGGGCGAAGGACCACGGCGGATTCGACGTCAACGTCGTCGACCTGGCCGACCTCGGCCTGCCGCTGTTCGATGAGCCGAAACACCCCCGGCTTCGGCAGTACCTGCACCAGCACACCAAGGACTGGAGCGCGACCGTCGACGCCGCCGACGCCTTCGTGTTCGTGACGCCCGAGTACAACCACGGCTACCCGGCGTCGCTGAAGAACGCGATCGACTACCTGCACCAGGAATGGCAGCACAAGCCGGTCGGCTTCGTCTCCTACGGCGGCGTCGCCGCGGGCACCCGCGCGGTGCAGCAGCTCAAGCAGGTGGTCACCACGCTGCGGATGCTGCCGGTGGTCGACAGCGTCAACATCCCGTTCCACACCCAGTTCCTGGGCGCCGACGGCACGTTCAGCCCCAGCGAGGTCCAGGAGCAGGCCGCCGGCACGATGCTGGACGAACTCGTGCGCACCGAGGCGGCGCTGCGACCGCTGCGGTCGGCGAGCCAGCCCGCCGCGTGATCGCGCCTGGCCCGGGCCGGCCGGCGCGCGCCGGGGCCCGGACCCGTTTCGGTCATACCGAACGCGCCGTCTCCCCCGAACTGGTCACGCCCGGCCGTCCCGGACCTCCCCGGCGTCCGGCCGGGCGGTCCGCGGAGGCGGCCGCACCGTAGGGGCACAGGTCGCGCAGCACGCACGCCTCGCAGCTCGGGCGCTGCGCCCGGCACACCCTGCGCCCGTGGGTGATCAGCGCCACGTGCAGGTCGTAGCGGATCGCGGCCGGGACGAGCGGCTCGAGGAGCCGGTACGCCCTGTCGGCGGTCGTCTTCGGCGCGATCCAGCCCAGCCGTATCGCCACCCGATGGACGTGGGTGTCGACGGGGAAGGCGGCCCGCCCCATGGCGAAGGCCAGCACGCACGCCGCCGTCTTGGGGCCGACCCCCGGCAGCGATTCCAGGTAGGCGGCCACGGCCGCGTCGTCGAGGTCACCGAGGCGGTCGAGGCTGATCCGGCCCTCGCGTTCCTCGATGGCGGCCAGGATCTGCTGGATGCGGCGCGCCTTCTGGTCGGCGATGCCGCCGCTCCTTATCGCGTCGGCGATCAGCCCGACGGGCGCGTCCGCTACCTGTTCCCAGGCCGGGAAGCTGGTCTTGAGCTGGGCGAACGCTCGCTCGGAGTTGATGTCAGAGGTGTGCTGCGATAGCACGGTCGCCACGATCTCGTCGATGACCGGCAGCACCGGCTTGGGGATGAACGGCCCCTGCTCGGCGCGCAGCCGCCGCTGGACCTCTGCGATGCCCGCCTGGCCGTTCGCCGTCATCGGGCCGCTCCTTCGCTCCGGGCGCCCTGCCACACCGTTGATCGTCCAGAACGGACGATACTCAGCAAATGGATGACCCATACGACCTGAAGCGCTTCGTGGCCGCCCAGGACGCTGCCGGGACGTACCCGCAGGCCGTCGCCGAGCTGCGCCGCGGCCGCAAGACCAGCCACTGGATGTGGTTCGTGTTCCCGCAGATCGCTGGTCTCGGACACAGCCAGGTCTCCCGGACGTTCGCGATCTCCTCGCTGGACGAGGCCCGGGCCTACCTGGCTCATCCCGTGCTGGGCCCGCGGCTGATCGAGTGCGCCGCGATCGTGGCCGCCACGCCGGACCGAACGGCCGAGCAGGTCTTCGGCGGCGTCGACGCCCTGAAGCTGCGCTCCTGCGTCACGCTCTTTCACCGCGCCGACCCGGGGGAGCCGGCGTTCACCGCGGTGCTCGACCGTTACTTCGACGGCCAGCCGGACCCGGCGACCGACCAGCGACTGTGAGACGGGGCGTTAAGTACGGGTGGCGGCCCGCTCGTTCCAGCCGCTGGTGAGCTGGTTGAGTACCTCGGCCAGGCGGTGCAGCTCGTCCAGGTGGGCCGGGGTGAGCTCGGCCAGCCGCTGCTCGCCCAGGGGCGTGAGCTCGACCCGGACGACCCGGCCGTCGCTCGGATCGCAGACCCGGCGGACCAGGCCGGCCGCGGCCGCGCGGTCCACGAGCTCGACCGCGCTGTGATGGCGCAACAGCAGGCAGTCGGCCAGCTCGCCGACTGCCGGGGCCTGGCCGCCCGGATGCCCCTTGACCGCCACCAGGAGCTGATGCTGGACGTGGGTCAGCCCGGCGGCCTGGGCCTGCTCCTCGCTCCAATGCTGAAACTTGCGCAGGCTGGTGCGGAAGGCGAGCAGGTGCTCGAAGTCCTCGCGGGTCAGTCGGGGCACGGTCCCTCCCTCGATGCCGCCGGCCCGGGACCGGGCATGGCTCGCTCCACGATAGGCCAGCGCGGACCGGCCGGCGCCGCTGTCGCGACGGGGACCTCAGCAGAGCCGGGTGCCCTGCATCCGCTGGTTCAGGCGCCAGGCCCGGCCGTCGCGGGACTCGACCCCGGTCCAGGTGAACGCGCTGGGCGAGATGTCGCTGAAGGTCCACCGGTTGAGGGTCCCGTCCGGGTCCGGTCCCTCGAGGATGATCTTGTCATCGACTGTCCAGGCGCGAAGCTGGACCGTGATGCCGGTGATCACCCCGACGTAGAACACCGTCCATTCTCCTGAGTCCGGGTGCGGGAAGCGGATCGTGGTGCCGGCCGGGCGCCGGCCCGGCGCGGCCTCGGTGCCCACGTCGACGATGACGTCCTGGATCGCGCGGCCGCCGAGCACCCAGGCGAACGACCATTCCCAGTGCCCGTGGTAGGTGCGCCGGCCCGTCTCGTCGTAGTACCCGACGTCCATCGACCACACGCCGACGAACTGGCCGAACGTCATCAAGGCATCGCGCAGGCCGGGGTCGGGGTCGGGCCCGTCGGCGCGCAGGCCGTCGAGGATCGGGAAGCCCGGTGCGGTGAGTTCCCGGCTCATGCCGGCATCCCGTTCGCCGGGCCGATCCGGCGCCAGGCTCCGGGGTAGTCGATCACGAAGCCGTCGGCGTCGACCGGCAGGTCCGCGCGGTACGAGCCCGACTCGTACCGGTATCGCGCCTGGTTCTGCGGATCGTCGCGCTCCAGCAGCGTGTAGCGCTGCCGGGCCGGCCTGACGGCGAGACCGGGGACGGTCACGTACGCCACATCCAGGTCCCGCGCCGTTCCGGGTGACCAGCGCAGCCGGCGGATCGGCAGCGTGTTGGTCAGCGGCGTGCAGTCGATGTCCACGTCGACGCACCCGTCGAGGGCGGGCAGCGGCTGCCCGGCCGCCCGCCAGTGCCCGGCGCCGTCGGCGGCCAGGTCCAGGGTCCGGTCGCCCTCGGCGGTGCTGACCTTGATGGTCAGCCGGATGATCCGCCAGTCGGCGTCGCACTCGAGCCGGTAGCCGACCCGGGCCAGCGCGCCGCGGGCCATGACCAGCTGGCTGTCGGCCCGGAACCCGGTGACGTCGCGCGATGTGATCACGTGCTCGACGCCTGTCCACCCCAGCGCCGTCCAGCCCAGGTCCGTTGGCATCGCTCCGCCTTCCGCGCCCGCAGTAACCGGCTAATCAATTAGTAGGTTACAAGTCGGGATTCCGGCCCCGCAACCGGTATAATCTTTTGATGGTTACGGCGCAGGATTCCGTCGGCCAGGTCGCGCCGGGCGCGCTGGAGCAGGTGCGTGACCTGCTGAACAGCTGGCTCATCCCGAACGACTCCCGGCTTCCGGAGGACCGTTTCGATCTGTTCGCCCGCGAGCGGGGCTGGACCGGACCAGATGCGCCGCTGGTGCGTGAGCTGCGTGACGACCTGAGAGTCCAGGTCGAGAGCGGCGCGGTGGACGACGACTGCCTGAACCGGTGGATCGGCCGGCTCGGAATGCGCCCGGCGGTCGCCGGCGGCGCCGTGGGGTACCGGAACCAGGGTGGTCTGGCCGGCGACACGCTGGCCGCCGTCCTCGCGGCGATCGGCGCCGGTACCTGGGGCAGGCTGAAGGCCTGCCCGGACTGCCGGTGGGTCTTCTACGACAACACCCGCAACGCCAGCAAGCGCTGGTGCCTCATGTACGCGGGGGGCCCCGAGGGCCGCGCGTGCGGCACGATCGCCAAGGTGCGCCGCTACCGGGACCGGAAGGCCGCGGCCGCCGATACCGTCGGCGTCGCCGGTGCCCCGGGTGTCGTCGCTGGTGAGGGCGGGCCGGCATGACCGAGCGCAAGCCGCCGTCGATGACCTGGAGCTCATGGATCGACCAGCAGATACATGAGGCGAAAGAGCGGGGCGCCTTCGACAACCTGCCCGGCGCGGGCAAGCCGCTCCCGGACCGGGGCGAGGAGGACTTCGGCCAGGCCTGGCTGCGCGAATACGTGCGCAGGGAAGGCGTGCCGGTCGAGGAGATGCTGCCGCCCCCGCTGAAGCTGCGCAAGCAGGCCGACCGGCTGGCCAAGCGCGCGCCTGGCCTGGGCTCCGAGCAGGAAGTCAGGGACGCGGTCGCGGCCCTGAACCAGGAGATCATGGACTGGCGCCGCATCCCGGTCGGGCCGCCGATATTCGTGCCGCTGGTGGACGAGGAGAAGATGCTCGGCCTCTGGCGGGACGCGCACCCGGACCCGTCGCCGGCGTCGTCACCGCCGCAGGGCGGCCCCGGGCCCGCAGACGGACGGCCCGCCCGCAGGCCATGGTGGCGCCGCCGCTGACCCGGACTCGCGTGCGGACACCGAGGGCCCGACGGGACGGCGACGGCCGGCGTCTAGGATTCCGGCATGCGGTTCAGCATCTGGCCATCGCCGGCTCACTCGTGGGATGAGATCCTTCAGATCGCGGCGCACTGCCAGGAGACCGGCTGGGACGGGCTCTACTTCGCCGACCACTTCATGCCGAACGGCCCCGGCCCCGAGCCGCTCGACGGGAACATCCTGGAATGCTGGTCGGTCATCGCCGCCCTCGCGGCGTCGGTACCGCGGCTGCGGCTCGCCCCCCTCGTCACCAGCGTGACCTACCGGCACCCGGCGGTGCTGGCCAAGATCGCCGCGGGGATCGACCAGATCAGCCACGGGCGGCTCACGCTCGGGATCGGGGCCGGCTGGCAGGTGAACGAGCACGCGTCGTACGGCATCACGCTCGGGACGGTGCACGAGCGGATGGACCGGTTCGAGGAAGCGGCGCAGATCCTGCGCTCCCTGCTGGGCCGGCCCCGGACCACCTTCTCGGGCCGGTACTTCCGGCTCGTGGATGCGCCGAACCAGCCTGCCCCGGTCCAGGACCCGCTGCCGCTGCTGGTCGGCGGCGGGGGCGAGCGCCGGACAATGCGGATCGCGGCCCGGTACGCCGATCACTGGAACTCCTGGACCACGCCGGAGGTGCTCCAGCACAAGGTCTCGGTGCTGCGGGCGCACTGCGAGGACCTCGGCCGCGACCCGGGCGAGATCCACGTCTCCACCCAGGCACTGCTGTTCCTGTCCACCGACAAGGAATGGCTCGCCGGGAAGCGGCCGGCCCAGCCGGGGCAGCCGAGGATCGTCGGAACCCCCGGCGAGGTGGCCGACATCGTCGCCCGGTACCGGGATGCCGGGGCCGATGAGCTCATCGTCCCGACCTTCACGCTCGGCTCGCTGGCCCGCGTCAAGGACACCTGCGACCTGTTTATGCAGGAAGTCGCGCCCGCGTTCCGCTGACCGGCCGCCGCCGGTGCCCGCGCACCGCGATTTTCGGGGCCGGCGCCGCGGCAGGCGTTAATTTACGGCGAGCCAGCGCCGCCTTCCATGAGGCGGATGGCGGCCGTTCTGCCCCGGTCGCAAGGCGGCCGTTCAGCCCGATCGCAAGGCGGCCGTTCGGCTCCATCGCAACCGGCCGCAGACGGTACTCTCCTCGGGATTCATGCCCCGCCATCCTTTTCGCGGCGCGCCCCATTTGACAGCCGCTTATTTGAGCCCGATTATCAGTGTCATGTCGAAAAGCGTATCGGTGATCGTCACCGACGATCTTGACGGGTCAGAGAACGCCGAGACGGTCTCGTTCGGCTTGGACGGCGTGGTCTACGAAATCGATCTCGCCGAGAGGAACCGTGTCAAACTGGAAAAGGCGCTGGCCCCGTTCATCGAGGCTGGTCGCAAGGCTCCGCGCGCCGCCGCTCGCCGTGGCGCGGGGCGCCAGGGCGGGTCATCGGTCGACCGCGGGGCGGTGCGGGCCTGGGCCAGGGAGCGCGGATTGAAGGTGTCCGAGCGAGGCCGGGTCAGCGCCGACATCATGCGTCAATACGAGGCGGCTCACTAGCCTGCGGCAGCGTCGGCCTGGCGCATTCATGATGCCATGAACACGCCAGGCCAGCCGTTGCTGAGCGCACCCTGCTGGTCATCACCGGTGACTCTAATCGGTGCGTTGTATCGGCGTGCGACGCGATCGTCTAGCGACCAATGTTCTCGGCCTCGATCCGGGCGTCAGGATCTGGCAACTGCCAACTAGACCAGGCCGCTCGCCGCGTCAACCGAATCCGATGACGGATTCCCGGTTACCAGCGAAGTATCGAGGTCCCCGGCAATGGTCGGCGAGCCGGTGATATGGCGTTTCTTGGCCTGCTGTCATGCCGTCTCGGCGTCTTATTGCCGTCCGCCCTGATGGTAAAGCGGATCGAGTGCCGGGGCCCGGGGCTGGCATCATGCCGGGAGGCGGCCGTCCGTGACGGCCGTGGCGCCGTGGCCCGAAATGTTCTTGGCTGTGAGGTGGGCGCGTGAGTGCGAGCGTCGAGCATCACGTGGACGTCAGGTGGCGTGACGTGGACGCCCTGGGTCACGTCAACCACGCCGTATTCCTGACCTATCTCGAGGAGGGCCGGGACGCGTTCTACGCGCGGGTCCTCGGCAGCGACCCGATCTACGTGGTGGTCCGGGTCGAGCTCGACCTGCGAGCCGAGGTCCGCTACCCCGATCGGCGGGTGAGCGTGCACATCGAGGTGGAACGCCTCGGGAGCACCAGCCTGACCACTCGCGAGACGATCCGCACGCCGTCGGGCGAGGTGGCGGCGCAGGCCCGGGTGGTCTCGGTCCGCTGGGACGCCGGCCTGCGCAAGCCGGTCCCCTTCACCGCGCAGGAGCGGGCCCGGCTGGCCGCCGACGCCTCCTGACGCAGGTCACAGGCCTGGTCCGGTTAGCATGCGGGGAACACGGGGGTGCGATCCGGCAGCCGTGAGGGGGGCGTGGGAGCAATGGCCGAGACCATGGCCGGGCCAGCCGGGGTCGGCGCCGACCTGGCCGTCCTGGACACCATCCAGCAGCGGGTGCTGTGGCTGGCTACCCGCATCGTCGACGCCGCCAACCACGATCGCGACACCAGCGACGGCGTGAAGGTAGGCGGCCACCAGGCGTCGAGCGCCAGCCTGGTCACCGTCATGACCGCGCTCTATTTCGCGTACCTGGATGCTCCGGACAAAGTGAGCGTGAAGCCGCACGCCTCCCCGGTCTTCCACGCCATCCAGTACCTGCTCGGCAACCTCGACCGCGGCTACCTGCCGACGCTGCGGGCGTTCGGCGGCCTGCAGTCCTACCCGAGCCGGACCAAGGACCCGGATCCGGTGGACTTTTCCACCGGATCGGTGGGCCTCGGCGCCGCCGCGCCGCTGTTCGCCGCCCTGACCCGCCGCTACGTCGACGCTCACTTCGGGCCCAGGCCGCGCAGCCGGTTCGTGGCACTGATCGGCGACGCCGAACTGGACGAGGGCAACATCTGGGAGGCGGTCGCCGACCCGGCCACCGACGGTCTCGGCGACGTGATGTGGATCGTGGACGTGAACCGCCAGTCGCTGGACCGGGTCGTGCCCGGGATCCGGATCGCCCAGTGGAAGCAGCAGTTCGCCGCGGCCGGCTGGCACGTGGTCGAGGCCAAGTACGGGCACCGGCTGCAGGCCGCGTTCGCGCGCCCCGGCGGTGCGGCGCTGCGCTCCTGGATCGATGAGATGTCCAACGAGCATTACCAGTCGCTGTTCGGGCTGCCGCCGGACGCGGCGGCGGCCCGGTTCCTGGACGGCGCCCCCGGGGACGTCCGGCGGTTCTGCGCCACGATCGCCGACGACGCCGAGCTGGCCGCCCTGGTCACCGATCTGGCCGGGCACGACTTCGGCTCGCTGCTGGAGGTCTTCGCCGAGTGCGACCGGGAGAAGGACCGGCCCAGCGTGGTGTTCGCCTACACGGTCAAGGGCTGGGGCCTGCCCCTGGCCGGCCACCCGCGCAACCACTCCCTGCTGCTCTCCTCGGCCCAGGTCGACGAGATGCGCGAGCGCCTGGGCCTGACCCTGGCCACCGAGTGGGACCGGCTCGACCCGATGACCCGGGCGGGGCAGTGGGTGGCGGCTCGGCGGGAGCACCTGGTCCGGGAGCCGCGGGCGGCCTGGCCGCGGCTGGCCGTGCCCGAGTCGTCCGGCCTGCGCGCGGGACGCCCGATATCCACCCAGGAGGCGTTCGGCCGGATCCTGGTCGGCCTGTCTCGCGACGAGCGCGTGGCGCCATACCTGGTCACCGTCGCGCCCGACGTCGCCACCTCGACCAATCTGGCCGGCCTCATCAACCGGATGGGCGTCTTCAGTCCGGCGGCCCGCCGTTCCTGGACCGAGGATCCCGCGCTGAAGTGGTCGGAGGGGCCCCAGGGCCAGCACATCGAGCTGGGCATCAGCGAGATGAACCTGTTCCTGCTGCTCGGCCAGCTCGGCCTGTCCTTCGACCTGTCCGGCCAGCCGCTGCTGCCGGTCGGCACGGTGTACGACCCGTTCGTGCTGCGCGGCCTCGACGCCTTCGTCTACTCGGTGTACTCGGGCGCGCGCTTCGTGGTGGCCGGTACCCCGTCCGGCGTCTCCCTGGCCCCGGAGGGGGGAGCGCACCAGTCGACGATCACCGCGTCGGTCGGCCTGGAGCTGCCGAACGTCACGTTCATCGAGCCCGCCTACGCGGGCGCCCTCGACTGGCTGCTCTGCGGCGCGCTGCAGTCGATCGCCGCCCCGGACGCCGCGCCGCCGGGCACGGCCATCACCGAGGACGGCTCGTGTTACTTCCGGCTCTCCACCCGCGCCATCGACCAGGATCCGTTCGCCCGGGCCCGCGACCGCCTGGGCGACGCGATCCTGCGCCGCCAGGTCCTGGCCGGCGCCTACCAGCTGATCGACGCGTCGCAGGCCGCGGCCGACGGCGCGCCCGCGGTCCACCTGGCCGCCTCGGGCGCGGTCCTGCCCGAGGTGCTCACCGCGGCCGCCGAGCTGGGCGAGGAGGGTGTGGCCGCTCACGTGGTCGACGTCACCTCGGCCGACCGGCTCTACCGGTCCTGGCAGCGGACCCTGCGCCAGGGGGTCCGCACCGCGACCACGCCGTCGATCCCCGGCGCGCTGCGCACCGTTTTCCCCGCCCGGGCCCCGGTCGTGACCGTGCACGACGCGGCCTCGCACACCCTGAGCTGGCTCGGGTCGGCCCTGGGCGTGCCCGCGGTCAGCCTCGGCGTGGACTCGTTCGGGCAGTCGGGCACGGTCAGCGACCTCTACCGCGCGCACGACCTCGACGCGGGCTCCATAGTCAACGCGGCCCTGGCGGCCCTGTCTTTGTACTGAACGCCACGTCTCGGCCCTGGCCGGTCCCGGTCCGCGGATCTGGCTCCGGGGGCGCGACACAGTTCCGCGTCGCGGCAACAGGGCTGGCCGCGCGGGGCCCGCGGCCGTAACGTCACGGTGAGCGAGGCGCTCGCGGCATGGGCGCCGCTGCGAGGAGGCCGCCGTGTTCGACAGCATCATCGACCCCACCATCGGCCCGGTCGCCGACTCGCGGCCCGGCCAGGCCGCGCTGGCCGCCCGCCCGGGCAGCCTGTCCGGCCTGCGGCTGGGACTTCTGGCCAACACCAAGCGCAACGCCGAGCAGTTCCTTGACCAGGTCGGCCTGCTGCTCGGCGAGCAGTACGGCACGACCATCGTGCTGGCCACCAAGAAGCCCAACATCGTCGACACCGCGCCGGAGGCCACGCTGGAGCGGCTTCGCGCCGAGTGCGATGTCGTGGTCACCGGGGTGGGCGACTGCGGATCCTGCAGCGCGTCCGCGGTGGCCGACGGGCTGCTGCTGGAACAGTCCGGCGTCCCGGCCGTGGTGATCTGCAGCGACGCGTTCACGGTCAGCGCCGACGCGATGGCCGACCTGCGCGGCGCGCCCGGCTACCGGTACGTCACCACCCCGCACCCGGTCGCCAGCCTGACCCCGGACGGCGTGCGGGAACGCGCCCGGCAGGCCATCCCCGCGATCGTCGCGCTGCTCACCGAGCCGGCGCTGGTATGAGCATCACGACGCGCGCCGCGATCGCCCGTGGCCCGCATCTGGGCTGGGAGATCGCTGACCTGGAGCTGGATGAGCCGAAGGCGCACGAGGTCCGGGTGAAGTTCTACGCGGCCGGGCTGTGCCATTCCGACAATCACATCACCAGGGGCGACGCGCCGGTGCGGTTTCCGGTGGTGGGGGGGCATGAGGGCGCGGGGGTGGTGGAGTCGGTGGGCCCGGATGTGCGCCGGGTGAGGCCGGGTGACCGGCTGATCTGTTCCTATATCCC
>JASHUI010000380.1:0-6107 GCA_030040095.1 Streptosporangiaceae bacterium
TCCGCGGCGAACGTGTCGGACGGCGCCGCCACGCCCGCCGCCGCCCGGCCCCCGTGGTACGAGATCGCGCGCAGCAACCGCACCGCGGCGGGCCGCAGGCACTGCGGGCGCCTGGAGCCCCTGGTCCACCGGGAGTGGGCCGAGGGCACGGTGCCCCCGCCCGAGGTGGTGCGCGCCGTCGACCGGCTGGCCGATCTGCCGCAGCTGATCAAGTCGAAGCTGGCCCAGGGCCTGGACGCGATCTACGTCGGCGCGGGCGGCGTGCCCGACCTGGACGACATGGGACGCCTGTCCGGGGTCCCGCTGCCCTCCGGCCGGGCGACCTGGGACGCGTGCGCCGGCGCCTACGGGGAACGCAAGATCATCGTAGGCTCGCGCCCGTCGCCGTCGCCGGACGTCATGTGCCACGAGATCGGGCACGCGCTCGACGACATCGACGGCCCGGGCGACGAGTGGCAGTCCGACTCGGCGGAGTTCCAGCGGCTCTACGAGCAGAGCCGGCCGCACATGGTCAGCGCCTTTCACCGGCAGCCGGGAGTGCTCGGCCGCCGGGAATTCTTCGCCGACGCCTTCGCGGCGATCGCGTCCCGGCAGAGGCCGGCCCTCGTGGAAATGCTCGGCGGCGACACGAGGGCGGCGCTCAACGTCATGCTTTACTTCAACGTGCGCTACGGCGTCTAGGGTGGACACGCGATGTACGTGATACGGCTGCCCAATGGCAATCTGCTGGTGCCCGAGTCGGTGATCGCCGAAGGCGGCACGATCATCAGCGACGCCTACGTGGAGATCGGGCCGGACGACGCCGACTACGCCCGTCTTGCCGGGCAGGCACTGACCCAGCAGGAGTTCGACGAGCGCCGCAGACGGTGGCAGGAGGGGGACGAGTCGCTGCGCCAGGAGTTCCGTGACTTCCTGGCCCACCGCGGCCAGCGAGCGGGAGGGGGGGACGACTGAGCCGGGCGGCGGCGATGTGACTAGCGGGCCGACTCGCCTGCCGAGGCGTCGTCGCCCAGCAGGGCCCGCACCTCTGACTCGCGGAATCGCCGGTGCCCCCCAGGCGTGCGGATGCTGCTGATGCGCCCCGAGGCCGCCCAGCGCGTGACGGTTTTCGGGTCCACCCGGAACAGGGCCGCGACCTCACCCGGTGTAAGCAGTCGCTCACTGTTGCCGTCCATTCTTGCTACCCTCCCGATCCTCATGAAACCTGTCCTAAGTGTCGCGACAAGAACGGTTTTTCTCCCTAGTTTCCGGAAAATCTGGTCTGGGAAATCCGCCGGGGGTGCCGAGGGCGGCGGGCCCGGCGCGCCCATACACTGGTGGCGAGATGCGTGCCACGTTCGCCTACACCGCCGCGAGACTCCTCATCTTCGTGGCCATGTTCGGGCTGCTCTACCTCCTGGGCGCCCGGGGCTTGCTGCTGGTCGGCCTGGCCCTGGTGATCAGCGGGACCATAAGCTTCGTCGTGCTGTCCCGGCAGCGCGACGCGATGTCCGGGGCGATCTCGTCGCGGATCGGCGAATTCCGCCAGCGGCTCGACGAGGGCACCCGCGCCGAGGACGACGACTGAGCGCGGCCCCGGCCCGGGTCGGCCGGCTGGACCTGCTCGAACGAGCCGGCCCGCTCAGCCCGGCGCGGGGCCGCTCAGCCCGGTCCGGCCGGGAGCCACCCGCCCGAGGTGAGCAGCTTCAGCACGGCCTGGCTGGCCTGCTCGCGGGTCATCGCCGCGGTGTCGATGGTCAGGTCAGCGTCAAGCGGTTCCTCGTACGGGTCTGAGATCCCGGTGAAGTGGTCGATGATGCCCGCCCGTGCCTTGGCATACAGGCCCTTGCGGTCCCGCGCCTCGCACACCTCGAGCGGCGTGGCCACGTGGATCAGCAGGAAGTCGCCGACCTCCGAGACCAGCCGCCGGACCCGGGCCCGGGCGGCCGCGTAGGGCGCGATCGGCGCACAGATCGCGATGCCGCCGTGCCGGGCCACCTCCGCGGCGACGAAGCCGATCCGGGCGATGTTCAGGTCCCGGTCGGCGCGCGAGAACGTCAGCCCGGCCGAAAGCAACTGCCGCACCAGGTCGCCGTCGAGCAGCGAGACCCGGCGTTCGCCCCGCTCGGCGAGGATGTCGGCGAGGTCCCTGGCGATGGTGGACTTCCCCGAGCCGGACAGGCCGGTCAGGAACAGCACGAAGCCGCGCCGGGCGCGCGGCGGGCGGGCCCGGCGCAGCTCGGCGGCCACCGTCGGCGGGGTGAACCAGGCGGGGACCTCGGCGCCCGCGTCCAGCAGGTCGCCGAGCTCGCCGGGCGACAGGTCCTCCTGCTCGGTGCCCGCCTCGATCAGGGCCAGCGGCCGCCACACCTCGGCCACCCGGTCATAGGCCCAGTCGCCCGCCGGGACCACCGGGATCGGGGCGCCCGCCCCGCCCGCCAGGGTGGCGGCGGCGTCGATCATCAGGTGTGACGCCCCGTAGGCGGCAGCGATCATGGCCCGCAGCGTCACCTCCCGTTCCGGGCCCACGCCCGCGTGCGGGCCCCTCGGGGCCAGCGGTACCGGGATGACCATGGTCCCGGAGGGGAGGTTCGCGGCCGCCGCCAGCACCGCACGGATCAGCGCCTCGGGCCTGGTGACCACGTCGGCCGGGCCCGCGGTGAGCGGCAGCAGCAGCGGGCGGGCCTTGAGCTGCCCGGCCATGTGCCGGAGCTGGCCTATCTGGCGGCTGTGCACCGGCCCGCGAGTGGCGTAGGCCAGCACCGGGGTGTCGCCAAGGGCCGCCCGCGCCTCGGCCGGCCCGATCATGAGCCGGCGGAACGGGCCGTGCTCGGGCTCTCTGAGGCCGGTCACCGGCCCCGCCAGCCGGACCATGGCCTGCCCCGCCCCGCGTCCGGGACGGGGCGGGGCCTCGCCGCGTTCGGCGATGTCGAGCAGGGCCAGGGGGGTGCCCTCGGGATCGGCCAGCACCACCCGGGTCGCATCGCCGGGCACCGCGTCGTGGCGCACGTCGAGGGTCACCGGAACCGGCCACGGCGTGCCGTCCGCCAGCGTCCCGTGCTCGACCACCGCCGTGACGTCGGCCGCGCCCATGAACCCGGTCAGCGGCGCGAATACCCCGGACAACAGCAGCTCGGCGTCGCCGAGCTGGGCCTGGTCCAGCGTCAGGGACGGCACCGCCGCGAGGTCAGCGGGCGCGTCCGTCCTTGCCTCAGCAGCCATCGCCCCCTCCGGGCCCGCACCGCGCCGTGTCAGGCCATCTGCGAGGCTACAGCACCCGGGCGAACCCGTATTCCGGCCTGCGGATGACGTACCGCAGCTCGTCGTGATCGGGGGTGAGCCGTCCCCGGGACAGGCTGGCCACCAGCCGGAAGACCAGCAGGAAGCCCGGCGGCGTGCGCCGGCCCGGCAGCAGGTTCAGCGCCTGGCGCTGAGCGATCACCAGGCCGCGCCGCGGCGCGTAGGACTCCAGGCCGCGTTCCGACGCCAGGCGCTCGTAGACCGCCGGATAGGGCCCGGTCTCTCCCGGCCGGGCCCGGCGCCAGACCATGGACCGCAGCGGCCGGGGGAGCACCCGGTCGAGAAAGCCGGCCACGCAGTCCCGGTCGCCGGTCTGCACGAGCAGCAGCCCGCCGGGCTTGAGCGTCTCGGCCAGCCGGTCGAACACGAGTTCCGCGTGACCGATCCGTTCCAGCAGCAGCGAGCAGTGCACGATGTCGAACGACCTGGGCGCCAGCGGCGCCATCCGCAGGTCGCACAGCGTGCACGTGGCCAGGTCCGGCCGCGCGGTCACGGCGGCCCTGGCGACCGGGTGGTCCTCGTCGATCAGGCTGACGGCCAGGTCGCAGCCTGCGGCGCGCAGCGCCGCCAGGTCCGGCTCGTCGCCCGCGGTCGCGCAGCCGGCCCGCAGGACCGCCAGCGTCTGGCCGGGCCGCTGCCTGGCGTAGTCCAGCATGGCCCGGGTGAACAGCCGTTCGTCAAGGCCGCCGGGGCGCAGCGCCGCCACCATCGTGGCGCCGCTCCTGACGTTCGGGTCCGCCCGATGTCGTCCAGACTCATTCACGAATACATAGCGTATCTCTGCGGCTACATTTTGTTGCTGAGGCACGCTCGGGTGACCGGCTCGGCGTCGGGTCAGGTCCGGCCAGCCGATAAGCTGAAGCCCTCTTGTGTCCCCGGCGGGCCGCCCTGCCCCGGACACGAGCGCTTCGCGCTGTCGACATTTAGGACGCAATGAGCCTGCCAGGACTGTTGCGGGTCATCGACGATGACCCCCAGCTCAGGCGTGCGCTCGAGGAGGCCGGCTCGGCCGGCTCGCCGGGCGCCGACCTGGTCGCGCCGCCCGCGCTGCGGTCGTTCCTGACCTCGGCCCTGGCCGAGCGCAGGTTCGTGCTGGCCGTGACCGCCACCGCGCGCGAGGCCGAGGAGCTGACCGCGGCCGTGAGCTGCCTGCTGCCCGCCGGCGCCACCGCGGCGTACTTCCCGCCCTGGGAGACCCTCCCGCACGAGCGCCTGTCCCCGCGCTCGGACACGTCGGGGCAGCGGCTCGCCGTCCTGCGCCGGCTGGCCCACCCCGATCCGGCTGATCCCAGGTCCGGGCCGCTGACCGTGGTCGCCACCCCGGTGCGCTGCCTGCTTCAGCCCATGGTCGGCGGGCTCGGCTCGCTGGAGCCGGTCCGCCTGCGCCAGGACGACGCGGCCGACCTGGACGATCTGGTGGCCCGGCTGGTCGACATCGGGTACGCGCGGACCGAGCTGGTCGAGAAGCGCGGCGACCTGGCGGTGCGGGGCGGCATCCTCGATGTCTTCCCGCCGACCGAGGAGCACCCGGTCCGGATCGAGTTCTTCGGCGACACCGTGGAGGAGATCCGGTTCTTCCGGGTCGCCGACCAGCGCAGCCTGGCCGCGGCCGAGACCGGCCTGTGGGCCCCGGGGTGCCGGGAGCTGCTGCTGACGCCCGCGGTGCGGGACCGGGCCAAGGAACTCGCCGACCAGCATCCCGGTCTGTCCGACGTGCTCGGCAAGATCGCGGATGGCATCGCGGTGGAGGGCATGGAGGCCTTCGCGCCGGTGCTCGCCGACCGCATGGAGCTGCTGCTCGACTACGTGCCCGCGGGCGGCTGCGTGCTCGCCTGCGACCCGGAGCGGATCCGGGCCCGGGCGGCCGAGCTGGTCAGCACCAGCCAGGAGTTCCTCGAGGCCTCCTGGGTGAACGCCGCGGCCGGAGGCGAGGTCCCGATCGACCTGGGCGCGGCGGCATTCCGCCCGATCACCGAGATCAGGAGCGCGGCGGAGTCCGCGCGGCTGCCGTGGTGGACCGTCACCCCGTTCGCCACCGATACCGAGGCCGGGCCCGGCGAGGACGACCCCGGCCGCGAAGTGTTCCCGATCGGGGCCAGCCCGGCCCAGGCCTATCGCGGCGACACCGCCCGGGTGATCGGGGACGTGCGGCAGTGGCTCGCGGACAGGTGGCGGGTGGTCCTGGTCACCGAGGGGCATGGCCCGGCGCAGCGGCTCGCCGAGCTGCTGCGCAGCGAGGGCCTGGGCGCCCGGCTCGACGACGCCGGCGATCCCGGCGCGCCGCCCGATGACGGCGTCGCGCTGGTCGCCACCGGGGTGATCGGCCACGGCTTCACCTGGCCGTCGGTGCGGCTCGCGGTGCTGTCCGAGGCCGACCTGGCGGGCCAGCGCACCGGTCCGGCCGGTCCGGCCCGGATGCCGAGCCGCCGCCGCGGCGGGATCGACCCGCTGCAGCTGGTCTCCGGCGACTACGTCGTGCACGAGCAGCACGGCGTTGGCCGGTACCTGGAGATGACCAGCCGCACGGTGGCCGGGGCGACCAGGGAGTACCTGGTCATCGAGTACGCCCCGAGCAAGCGGGGCCAGCCGCCGGACCGGCTGTACCTGCCCACCGACCAGCTGGACGAGGTCACCAGGTACTCCGGCGGCGAGGCGCCCAGCCTGCACCGGCTCGGCGGCGCCGACTGGGCCAAGACCAAGGGCCGTGCGCGCCGTGCGGTGCGCGAGATCGCCGCCGAGCTGATCCGGCTGTACTCGGCCCGCACCGCCTCGCCCGGCCACGCGTTCGGCATGGACACGCCGTGGCAGCGCGAGCTCGAGGACGCGTT
>JASHUI010000381.1:0-3227 GCA_030040095.1 Streptosporangiaceae bacterium
GGTGGTTGAACAGGTAGAACACCGCGAGCGCCCCGTACACGGCCAGCCCCGCCCCGGCCGAGACGAACGCGGCGATCAGCACGCCGACCAGGTACCCGACAATGCCCACGCTCCACCGCGGGATCCTGGACAGCAACGCGCTCCGGCCGAAGCTGGGGACCGAGTCCCGCAGCCTCACCCGGGTGATGCGCGAGCCAAGCTCGTCCGCGTGCCGGACCATGTACTCCCAGATCAGGTTGTAGAAGACCGAGATCGCGATCATGACGGCCCCGTAGACGACCGTCGCAGCCGGGCCCCCGGACTTGGTCGGGCCGGTCAGATGCTCGGCCACCAGCGCGGTCGGGAACGGTATCGCGACGATGCCCATGAGCAGCAGCAGGTTGAGCACGAGCACCGGCCGGTCGATGAGCCGCACGTGCCCGAACATCGTGTGGTGGTTCATCCACATGATGCCGATGGTCAGGAAGCTGACCACGTAGGCCGCGTACTGCGGCCAGGCCTCGCCCAGCACCCGGTAGCTCAGCTGCCCCTTGCCGATCGGCAGCAGGTTGAAGATCAGCACGGTGATCGCGACGGCGAACACCCCGTCGCTGAAGGACTCGGCCCGCCGGGAGTCCACGCGATGGTCCCCGGGTCAGCCGGGCTCTTCTGGCGCCGGGTCGGCGCCGGCCGGATCGGACGGACCCGGCCCGACCGTGGCGGGCTCGGCCGCGGGCCTGACCGAGCGCACGAGAATCTGGGCCACGTCGACGACCTCGAGCGACTCGGCCGCCTCTCCCGAGCTCTTCTTGGCGCTGATCGCGTCGCCGAGCATGACCAGGCAGTACGGGCAGCCGGTGGAGATCGTGTCCGGGCTCGTGCCGAGCGCCTCGTCGATCCGCTCGGTGTTGATCCTCTTGCCGATCCGCTCCTCCATCCACATCCGCGCCCCGCCCGCACCGCAGCAGAACCCGCGCTCCTTGCAGCGGTGCATCTCCTGGGCCCGGACGCCGGGAACCTGCTCCATGATCTCCCGCGGGGGCGTGAACACCCGGTTGTGGCGGCCGAGGAAGCACGGATCGTGATAGGTGATCTTCTCCTCGACCGGGTTGACCGGGGTGAGCCGCCCCTCGGACACCAGCCGGGCCAGCAGCTGGGTGTGGTGGATCACCTCGTAGTTCCCGCCGAGCTGCGGATACTCGTTGGCCAGCGCGTTGAAGCAGTGCGGGCAGCTTGCGACGATCTTGCGCGCCCCGGCCTCGTTCAGGGTCTCGATGTTCTGCTGCGCCAGCATCGAGAACACGAACTCGTTGCCCATCCGCCGGGCCGGGTCGCCGGTGCAGGTCTCGGCCGGGCCGAGCACCGCGAACGAGACGCCCGCGGTGTGCAGAAGCTCGGCGATGGCCCGGGTGGTCTTGCGCGCCCGGTCCTCCAGGGCTCCCGCGCAGCCCACCCAGAACAGGTACTCGACGTCGTCGCCGATCGGGCCGTCCACCACCGGGACCTCGAACTCCAGGCCCTCGGCCCAGTCCAGCCGCCTGGCCTCGCCCATGCCCCACGGGTCGCCCTTGTTCTCCAGGTTCTTCAGCATCGAGGACGCCTCGGTGGGGAACGCGGACTCGATCAGCACCTGGTGCCGGCGCATGTCGGTGATGTGGTCGATGTGCTCGATATCGACCGGGCACTCCTCCACGCAGGCGCCGCAGTTGGTGCAGGACCAGAGCACGTCGGGATCGATGACGCCGTTCGCGTCCGCGCCGCCGACCAGCGGGCGCTCCGCCTCGGCCTTGACCGAGTCCGGCAGCTTCTCCCTGGCCTCGCCGGAGGCCAGCAGGTACGGCGCCTTGGCGAAGGCGTGGTCGCGCAGGTCGAGGATCAGCATCTTCGGCGACAGCGGCTTGCCGGTGGCCCAGGCCGGGCACTGCGACTGGCAGCGCCCGCACTCGGTGCAGGTGGCCATGTCCAGCATGCCCTTCCAGGTGAAGTCCTCGATCTTGCCCCGGCCGAAGACATCGGTGTCCGGGTCGGCCTCCTCGAAATCGAGGACCTTGCCGCCGGATCGCATCGGTTGCAGCGCGCCCAGGCCGTTGGGGCGCCGGGAGAATAGCACGTTCAACGGGGCGATCGCGATGTGCAGGTGCTTGGAGTAGGTGACGAACACGCCGAACCCGAGGATCACCGCGAGCTGGGCCAGGATGAACGTGGTCTCCAGGGCCTTGTTCGCGGTCAGGCCGAGCGGATGCAGCCAGTGCCCGACGATCTGCGAGGCGAACGCGCCGTGGGCGTACGGGAAGTCGCCGGTGTTGATCTGCGCGCCGCGGTAGATCAGCAGGGTCGCGATCACCAGGAAGATCAGGAACAGCACCAGCCACGCCGCGCCGGTGTGCGACCCGGAGAACCGCGACGTGCGCCCCTCCCGCCTCGGGTCGGCCCGCAGCCTGATGATCGCGAACGTGACGATGCCGACCAGGACAGCCACGGCGAACAGGTCTTCGAGGAAGCCGACCCAGGCCCAGTGGCCGATCCCCGGGATCGCGAACGTCCGGCTGAACAGGTCGCCGTAGGCCTCGATGATCGTCAGCAACAGGATGATGAAGCCCCAGAACGTCAGGAAGTGGGCCACCCCCGGGACCGACCACTTGAGCAGCTTGCGCTGCCCGAACACCTCGGTGACCTGCGTCTCGGCGTCCCGCCCTGGATGCGAGCGGACGGCCTCGATCCGCTCGGGCGCGGGCTGCCCGGTCCGGCCCAGCCGGTAGAGCCACCACAGCCGCCGGCCGGCCATCGCGACCGCGACCGCGGTCAGGGCCAGTCCGATGACGATACGCAGGACCAATGCGACCTCCGGGTACAGGACGGCCAGCGGGTGGCCAGTGTACGCCGCCACCGCCGGCGATCAGGCCTGCAATCCTACCGGTCGGTAACTTTCCGGCTAACGGCGCCAGGCCATCACGCTGCCGGCACGGATGGTCGGCCGTCCGAACCATCCTTCCAGATAGTGCGCAAGTGCGGAGTTCGGACCGGTGACGGCCACGACCGCGGCGGGTCGCCAGGTGCGCAGGTCGGCCTGGACCTGGGCCCGCGACGGAGCGGGGACGATATCGCCGGTCCACAGCCCGTCGAGGTACTGGGCGGTGGCGGTGACGCCGTTGCCCTCCACGTAGGCCTGCCCGTTCCAGGCCGGCCCGACGAAGTAGCCGCCGACCAGCGATCCCGGCTGACCGGTGTCGGCCTGCCAGCGCAGCGCG
>JASHUI010000382.1:0-4750 GCA_030040095.1 Streptosporangiaceae bacterium
CGACAGCGGCGCCCCCTCGATCAGCGCCCACACATTCGCCAGCTGCCCGCACAGTGCCGGGACGTTGGTCTCCGGCGGGCATGCCAGCTCCGGGTGCGCGTCCAGCACGAACCGCAGCAGCGTCGACCCCGAACGGCCCGCGCACAGCACGAACACCGGATCCGAGGAAGCGCCCCGCGCCCCTCCCGGGCCAGCACCGCTGCCCCCCGCGTCCAGATGAACCGCCGGCCCCGCCACCTCGCTCGCCGTCGCGGCATCACCCACAGCGATCCGACCCTCACCCACCGCCACAACCTCCGAACGTCTGCATCGTGCTGCGAGCTGCCACTTCAACGGCCGGGCCAGGCTAGCTACCGAACAGGGCCGTAGTCGACGCTCCATAGGTCGACTTGACTTTCACGAGGATCGGCCAGGTCGGGTTGTGCCAGTACCAGTTGTGAAGATCAAAATCGTAGCCCGTCCAATTTCCGTCCGTGCCGCAGATCTTGGCATGGTAGGTATCGACATAAGGCGTTGGAATGAAATATGTGCTCGAGACGCTTACACTCACGTCCTTGCAGATATTCTTGGTGAAATAAAGGCTCCCGACGAGTGTCCCGATACAAGTGCGGGTGTCGAAGGTGCTGTTCTCGTACCAGAGATGGGCTCTTACGTTTCCGTTTCGTGGGAGCCTTATAGCCGTATTGCCGTCGCAGCCGCCGCCCGCCGCGCCCGCCGGGGATGTTTGTGCTGATGAAGTGGCCGAACTCTCCGCAGTCAAGGTGGCCAGGTGGCGGGCATCGGCGCGACCGGGGGCGGTCTTGGCGTGTCCGGTCACGGTGGCGGCGTGGGCGGCCGGGCCCATCGCCAGCGCGACCGCAGCTGGGGCCATGCCGATAGCGCCGGTGAGGTAGCGCGCTCGTTTCAAGTTGCCTCCTTCTGATCAGGGTGAAATTGGACGATAGCACCCTTTAACGATTTTTAACGACGGGAGTTACGGGTTCGGCTGACGGCTGACGCGGCGGAGCGCACCGGCCCGGCCAGTCCGCGAGCGGTTGTCGTCAGAGTCTTAAATTAGATGGACTCCGGCATGAACAGAGAACTGACTGAGCCACTCGAGCCGGACGGTTCGAGGTCCCGCTGGAGTTGGCACCCGCGGCCGCCCCGGTCCGTGTGCTCGTGATCGACTGCACAATGCGGACGGTCGAACGACGGACCCAGCGCCCGGTGGGCCGTCCGCCACGCGTCGTGCCTGCCGGGGTGGGGGAAGCAGCCGGGCCGGAAAAGCGTTAGGTGGCGAGGGGCCGCGCGGCCATGCTGGTGCGTGGTCCGGTGTGCCGTTACGGAGACTCTGCCTTGACATCCTCGCCCGCCAACGTGCTGGCCCGCGCGCCCGCGGTGTCCTACCCGGCCGGCCTTCCGGTCAGCCAGCGGAAGGACGAGATCGCCGGGCTGATCCGCGACAACCAGGTGGTGATCGTCGCGGGCGAGACCGGCTCGGGCAAGACCACCCAGCTGCCCAAGATCTGCCTGGAGCTCGGCCGCGGCGTGGCCGGCCAGATCGGCCACACCCAGCCGCGCCGGATCGCGGCCCGCACCGTGGCCGAGCGGATCGCCGAAGAACTCGGCACCGAGCTGGGCACCGCGGTCGGCTACAAGATCCGCTTCACCGACCGGTCCAGCGACGACACCATGATCAAGGTCATGACCGACGGCATCCTGCTGACCGAGATGCAGCGGGACCGGCAACTGCGGCGCTACGACACGCTGATCATCGACGAGGCGCACGAGCGTAGCCTCAACATCGACTTCATCCTGGGCTACCTGAAACGGCTGCTGCCGAGCCGCCCGGACCTCAAGGTGATCATCACCTCGGCCACCATCGACCCGGACCGGTTTTCTGAGCACTTCGGTGACGCGCCGGTGATCGAGGTGTCCGGGCGCACCTACCCGGTCGAGGTGCGCTACCGGCCGCTGGCCGACCCGGACCGATCCCGGGAGGAGCCGAGGGATCAGCCCCAGGCCATCTGCGACGCCGTCGCTGAACTGCGGGCAGAGGAACCCGGCGACATTATAGTCTTCCTCAGCGGTGAGCGCGAGATCAGGGACGCGGCCGAGGCGCTGGCCGACCAGCCCGGCCTGGCCGGCCTGGAGGTGCTGCCGCTCTACGCCCGGCTGTCAGTGGCCGAGCAGCACCGGGTGTTCCAGCCGCATCGCCGGCCGCGCGTGGTGCTGGCCACCAACATCGCCGAGACCTCGCTGACCGTGCCGGGCATCAGGTACGTGGTGGACCCCGGCACGGCCCGGATCTCCCGGTACAGCCAGCGGACCAAGGTGCAGCGGCTGCCCATCGAGCCGATCTCGCGGGCCTCGGCGGAGCAGCGCAAGGGCCGGTGCGGGCGGACCTCCGACGGCATCTGCATCCGGCTGTACAGCGAGGAGGACTTCGCCTCGCGGCCGGAGTTCACCGACCCCGAGATCCTGCGCACCAGCCTGGCCTCGGTCATCCTGCAGATGGCCGCGCTCGACCTTGGCAGCGTCGCGGACTTCCCGTTCGTCGACCCGCCGGACGCCCGCCAGGTCACCGACGGCATCCGGCTGCTCGAGGAACTCGGCGCGGTACGCCCCGACGGAGCCCGCACGCCGCGGCTGACCGGGATCGGCCGGAAGCTGGCGCGGCTGCCGGCCGACCCGCGGCTCGGCCGGATGATCCTGGAGGCCGACCGGCACGGCTGCGTCCGCGAGGTGCTGATCATCACGGCGGCGCTGTCCATCCAGGACCCGCGGGAACGGCCCGCCGACGTCCGCGAGGCCGCCGACGCCATGCACCGGCGCTTCGCCGAGCCCGGATCGGACTTCCTCGCCTTCCTCAACCTGTGGAATTTTCTCAACGATCAGCAGCGTGAGCTATCTGGGTCCGCGTTCCGGCGCCTTTGCCGCCGCGAATTCCTGCACTACCTGCGGGTGCGCGAGTGGCAGGACGTGCACGGGCAGCTGCGCCAGGCGGCCAGGGAGGTGGGCATCAAGGCCGACCGGGACCGGGGCGAGCCGGCCGAGGTGGCCGGGGCGGCCGACCAGATTCACATGTCGCTGCTGGCCGGGCTGCTGTCGCACATCGGCATGAGGGACACGGAGGCGAAGCCCGGCGGAACGGGCAGCGGGCCGAACCCCCGGCCCGGGGTCCGCCGCGGGCCGGCCGAGTTCGCCGGGGCGCGCGGCGCCCGGTTCGCGATCTTCCCCGACTCGGCGCTGGCGCGCAAGCCGCCGCAGTGGGTGATGGCAGCCGAGCTGGTCGAGACCTCCCGGCTGTGGGCCAGGACGGCGGCGCGGATCGAGCCGGAATGGGCCGAGCCGCTGGCGGGTCACCTGGTGAAGGCCAGCTACAGCGAGCCGCACTGGGAGTCCAGGCGCGGAGCCGCCGTCGCGTTCGAGAAAATAACCCTCTACGGCCTGCCGATCGTAACCGAGCGAAAGATCAACTACGCCAAGGTCGACCCGGCGGTCGCGCGCGAGCTGTTCATCACCGGGGCGCTGGTCGAGGGCGACTGGGAGACCCGGCACGAGTTCTTCCGGCGCAACCAGCGGCTGCTCGAGGAGGCGCGGGAGCTGGAGGACCGGGCCAGGCGGCGCGGCCTGGTCGCCGACGACGCGGCCGTGTTCGAGTTCTACGACCAGCGGATACCCAGGGACGTGACCTCCGCGCGGCACTTCGACGCCTGGTGGAAGGGGGCCCGCCGGCAGACGCCGGACCTGCTCACGTTCACGCCGGCCGACCTGGCCGGGCCGGCCGCCGGCGAGGTGCGGCCCGCCGACTTCCCGGCCCGCTGGGGCGAGCTGCCGCTGTCCTACGAGTTCGCCCCGGGCGAGCCGGACGACGGGGTGACCGTCGACGTCCCGCTGGCGTCGCTGGGCCAGGTCAGCGCGGAGGAGCTGGCCTGGCAGGTGCCGGGCCGGCGCGAGGAGCTGGTCACCGAGCTGATCCGCTCGCTGCCCAAGGAGCTGCGCCGGGCGTTCGTGCCCGCGCCGGACACCGCGCGGGAGGCGGTGGCCGGGCTGGGCTCGCCGCGCGGGAACCTGCTCGACGCGCTGAGCGCCCAGCTCGGCCGGATCGGCGGGGTGCCGGTCCCGCGCGAGGCGTTCGACGAGTCCCGGCTGCCCGCTCATCTGCGGGTCACGTTCCGGGTCATGGACGGCCCGCGGGAGCTGGCCCGGGGCAAGGACCTGGACGGGCTGCGCGAGCAATTGCGGCCCCGGCTGCAGGCCCGGCTGACCGAGGCGGCGGGCGGCCTGGTCCGCACCGGCCTGAGGGACTGGACCATCGGCGAGCTGCCGCGCGTATTCAGTGTTGCCTCGGGGGGACGACCTCCCCAGACCCCCCCGCGTGCCGTCCGCCCGGGCCAGCCTCCGGCCGACCGTCGCGGACGTCCCGGCTTCGCCGACGCGGCCTCCCCCTCGATCATCGCGTATCCCGCGCTGGTCGACGCCGGGAACGCGGCCGATGTGCGGCTGTTCGACACCGAGGCCGAGGCCGACGCGGCCATGGTGACCGGCGTACGGCGGCTGCTCCTGCTGCGGGTGCCGACCGGCATGCGCACGATCGCCGACCGGCTGCCGGTCAACGCCAAGCTGGCCATGAGCCGCAGCCCGTACCCGGGCATCGGGGCGCTGCTCGACGACTGCGCGGCGTGCGCGGCCGACCAGGTGATCGCGGACGAGGGCGGGCCGCCCCGGGACGCGGACGGGTTCGCGCGCCTGGCCGCGGCGGCCCGGC
>JASHUI010000383.1:0-2702 GCA_030040095.1 Streptosporangiaceae bacterium
CCGGCCTACGCCATCGACGCTCAGACCGCTATCAAGGTGACCGACGGCAGCGTCGAGGTCGTCTCCGAAGGCCACTGGAAGCTGTTCAACCCGGCAGGATGAACAAGACGAGCTCTGCGTGCCGGGGCCGGAGCGTGAGCCATTCCGCGTCGTTGACCAAGCCTGACGCCCGGGCCGACGGCCGGTTCCGCGGGGGCGCGCTGCGTCGGATGATCTGCGCCGGGCGACGGCACGTGGATCCGCCGGGAGAGGAGGGGCATTTCGGCAGGCGTCACGCCAGGCTCGAAATCCAAGGCACGCTGCGTGACCGGGCGCGTGCGTTGGTGCATCGCAAGTCAATGGCATAGCCCATCACCGTTCGCAATGACCGCTAGGGCTGAAACATCCAACTAACGGTGTTTGCTGGGGGCGCCGCGCAGGGACTTGCAGGGGGTGAGCCCCGCGGAGGTGCGCGGGGTGTGGATTGGGCTGGACAATGGCGGCGTGGTGTTTGCTGCCGACGACCTGGGGGCCTGGCTGACCGCGGTGCTGGCTGACGCGGCCCGCGAGAAGCTGACCGCGTTAGTGCTGGGCAGCGACCAGGAACGGGCGCTGCGGGCCGCAGCCACGGCAACGGTCCAGCGCACCGCCGCCGAGCTGCGCCCCGGCGATGACAAGCAAGCCGCGGAGCTAGCACACCAAGCCACCTCACACCGGCGCCAGCCCAGAATCACAACCCGATACTTGACCGGCGCTCTAGGAACGGCGACCGATGGGCCCAGCACCTTACGGCACTCCAGGCACCGTTCCTCGACCACGCCTGGGTAGCCTCCGCCGGGCAGCCTGAGCAAGATCCCGCGGAGTCATCGGCCTGCTTCTCACCTGCCAGTGAACTCGGTTGTGGTCAGCGCGCACGAAATCCGGTCATTGCGGCTGGCGCGCCAACAGAGTCGGCCACGGCGCGGTGCAGTACCCGCAGTCCGCGTTCGAGTTGCTCCGGGTCGATAGTTAGCGGTGGCATCACCTTCACGACTTCGTCACCGCGACCGCACAGCTCGACGATCAAGCCGCTGGTGAAGCACTGTTGCTGGATGGCTTCTGCCCGGCTCGCGCCGCCCGCTTGGCGCAGGTCGATGCCGAGCACCATGCCTGTCCCGCGGACCGCGATCCGGGGGTCGAGTTCACAGATCTCTTTTCCGAAGCGATCCAGGCTACGGGACGCCGCGTCCAGGCCATTGCGGAAGTCGGGTTGCTCCCATAACTCCAGGGCTGCGGCGGCGGCGACGAAGGCGAGCTGGTTGCCGCGGAAGGTGCCGGTGTGCTCCCCGGGTTCCCACACGTCCAGCTCGCGCCGGAAAAGTGTGAGCGACATGGGCAGCCCGTAGCCGCTGATGGATTTGGACAGCGTGACGATGTCGGGGATGATCTGTGCGTGTTCGAAACAGAAGAATGTGCCCGCCCGGCCGCACCCGGCTTGGATCTCGTCGCAGATCAGCAGGATTCCGAGCCGGCTGGTGAGCGATCGTAGCTGCTGCAGCCATGCGGCCGGGGCCGGGTAGACGCCCCCCTCCATCTGCAGGGGCTCGGCGATAACCGCGGCGGGAAGATCCATGCCGGACGAAGGGTCATCGAGCATCCGGGCCAGGTATCCGGCGGAGTCGAACGGCCCGTGCGGGCCATCGGCGAACGGGACGAAGGTGACGCTGGATGGTCCCGTCGCATTGGCGGAGCGGGCGTGACGGGCGCCTGTGACGGAGAGCGCGCCGTGAGACATGCCGTGGAAGGAACCGGAGAACGACACGATTCCGGGCCGACCGGTCGCCTTGCGCGCCAGTTTGATCGCGGCCTCGATCGCGTTAGCGCCGGTGGGACCGCAGAACTGGATCTTGTAGTCCAGTTTCCGTGGAGTGAGCACGACTTCCGCGAACCGGGTGAGGAAATCGTGTTTCGCCGTGGTGTACAGGTCCAGGCCGTTGGTGATCCCGTCGGACGCCAGGTAGTCAAGGAGCTGCCGTTTGATGTAAGGATGGTTGTGCCCGTAGTTGAGGCTGCTGGCACCGCAGAAGAAGTCGATGAAGGTCCGGCCGTCCGCGGCGTGTAACTCGGCTCCCCGGGCACGGTCAAAGACAACCGGGAATTTCCGGCAGTACAGCCGGACCTCGGATTCCAGGTCCTCGAAGATGGTCACATCGTGAGTATCCGGGCTTACCGGCAGCGACGCATCCTGTACGATCATTCCTCACGGTCCCTTCGATCGGTCGATTGCCCGTATTCGTCCGCCATCGCAGTTCGCGCGGACGGGCTGTCCATTACCTGAGTCAGCCGAAATAGCTGATTGGCTCGCCGTCACGGATGAGATCGAGGGTGACACAGTGGAACCCGCCGCCAAGCACCCGGCTGTGGCGCAGCGTATGCGGCAGCACCTCGATGCCGTGGTGGTGCAGCTGGCTGATCAGCTCGCGCTGCGCCGCGTCGACGATGGCCAGCTGAGGATTGATCATGAGCAGGTTCATTCCCAGCCACGCCGAACCCAGGGGGTGCGCGGAGGCGGGCGGGGTGTCGACCGCGGCCGGGCACCAGATGATGTCCCAGCCGCGGAACAGGTCCGGGACGGTGGCCTCGGTGATGCGGGCCGGATTGAGCAAGACGAGGCCAGGTCGTAACACCGAGATGGTGGTGTCGATGTGCGTATGGTCGTAAAGGCCGCGCAAGGGGTGCACGCG
>JASHUI010000384.1:0-6962 GCA_030040095.1 Streptosporangiaceae bacterium
TGGCGGCGGCGACGTGGCACGTCGCCTGGCTGGACGAGGTCAGCAGGGACGGCAGCCTGACCAGGCTGGTCCGGCATGGGCAGGGCTACCTGCTTGCCCAGGCCACGGCCGTGCTGGAGCGGCTGCCGTCCGGGACCGACGAGCCGGCCGTGCTGCTGCCCGCGCTGGCCGAGGCGGTCACCGGCGACGCCAAGGGCCTGGACGCCACCCCGCTGGCCGGGCTGGTGCTGCGGGCGGTCGCGCGGCGTGAGGGGGTCCCGGCGCCGTCGGGGCGGGACGCCGAGCGGGCCCTGTGGACGGCGGCCGGCGTGGTCACCGACGACCTGGCCAGCCAGGTGCTCGTGCTCAACGTCCGGGCCGGCGGCGAGGGCCTGGGCGGCTGGCTGACCGAGGCCGCCGAGGCGGGGGAGCCGTTCCGGGTCACGCTGCATCAGCTCACGGTCATGCCGGTCATGCCCCTGGCGATCGATCTGCGGGTCTGCGAGAGCCCGGCGCTGCTGCGCGCGGCGGCCGCGCAACTGGGCCCGGACAGCGCGCCGCTGGTCTGCACCGAGGGGGAGCCGTCGGTGGCCTGCTTCCGGCTGCTGCAGGCGGCGGTGTCCACCGGGACCAGGATCCACTGGCACAGCGACTTCGACTGGCCGGGGCTGCGGGCAACGGCGGCGGCGATCCGGCGGCTGGGCGCGGCGCCGTGGCTGATGGGCGCGGAGCAGTACCGTGCGGCGCTGGTGCCGAACGCGGAGCCGCTCAAGGGCCCGGCGGCGGACAGCCCGTGGGACACCCGGCTGGCCGAGCTGATGCAGGCCAGCGGGCGGGCCGTGACCGAGGAACGGCAGTTGACCGCGCTGCTGGCCGACCTGGCCAACCGGACTGGCCTGCGCTGAGTGGCCGGCCGGCCGCTCTCAGCTGATCAGCGATTTCAGGAACGCCCGGGTGCGCAGTTGCTCGTCGGCGTGCGAGAACTCGGCGGCCACGAAGTCGGTCACGCCCGCCTCCTTGAGCGCCTCGATCTGCGCGGCTACGGCGTCCTCGTCGCCGGTCAGCGTCACGTCGCCGGGCCCGGCCGCGCCCTCCCGGTCGAGCATGGCCCGGTAGGACGGCAGCTGCCCGTAGATGGACAGGACCCGGTCGGCCCGGGCCCGGGCGCCGTCCGGGTCGTCGCTCACGCAGACCGGCAGCATGCACACGACGCGCGGGTCCGGGCGTCCCGCCGCGGCGGCCGCCTCCCTGATCGCGGGGACGACGTGCTCGCGCACCGTGGTCGGCCCGGTCATCCACAGCACGGTCCCGTCCGTGCGCCGGCCGGCCAGCCGCAGCATCTGCGGCGCGAGCGCGGCCAGCAGCACCGGCACGGGGGCCGGCCGCGGCGTGGTCAGCCCGATCTGGGCCGACAGGGTCTCGCCCTGGAACGACGCCTGCTCGCCGTTCAGCAGCGGCAGCAGGACGTTCAGGTACTCGGCCATGTGCCGGGCGGGCCGCTCGAAGCTGTACCCGTACATGTCCTCGATGACGATCTTGTGCGACAGGCCGATGCCCAGCGTCAGGCGCCCGCCGACCGCCGTCGCCACGGTGAGCGCCTGCTGGGCCAGGACGGCCGGGTGACGCGGGTAGGTCGGGACCACGGCCGTCCCCAGCTCGATGCCGGGGACCTGGCTGCCGGCCACGGCCAGCGCGGTCAGCGCGTCCAGGCCGAAGATGTTCGACATCCAGTACGAGGCGAAGCCGTCGTCGGCCGCGCGCTGCAGCTGATCGCGAAGACGGGTGAGGGCCTCGGGGCCGGCCGGCTCGTCCTGTGAGACGCCGATGCGCATGTGCGATCTCCGTTCGCTCAGACCTCCGAATCCTCCCGCCCGCCGGCCGCGCACCGCAAGGTGCGTTGCGGCCGGCCCGCCGCCGGGCCGGCCGAGCACGCCCGGTTCAGCGGAAGTTTGCGCTCCGGACGCCCCGTGGCCTTTGACCCGGGGATACTCCGGGGAGAATGGGTGCATGGGTTCTGGTCAGGTGGCATCGTCGCATGGTGGCGGAAAGTCGCATGGTGGCGGAAAGAAGGACGCGGGCATCGGGTCCGGTGCCGGTCCGGCGCGGTCGGCGGTGGACGTGCGGGCCGCCGGGCGCGATGACGGTGACGCCCGTCTGCCCGGCCAGGTTTTGGAGGTTGTGACGGAACGTTCCCCGGCCCCGGCCGATCGCAGCGCCCAGGCGGGCGGCGGCGAGCTGCCGGCCGGGCGGTACCTGGACCGCGAGGAGAGCTGGCTCCGGTTCAACCAGCGGGTGCTCGAACTGGCCGAGGACGAGTCGCTCCCGCTGCTCGAGCGGGCCAGGTTCCTGGCCATCTTCGCCAGCAACCTGGACGAGTTCTTCATGGTGCGGGTGGCGGGCCGGATCAGGCGGATGGCGGCCGGCCTTCCGGTGGAGAAGGCCAGCGGGCGGTCGCCGGCGCAGATCCTGGACAACACGCTGGAGACCGCGCGCGAGCTGACCTGCCGCCACGCCGAGTGCTTCAGCGACTCGGTCCTGCCCGCCCTGGTCCGGCAGGGCATCGAGATCCTGCGGTGGAAGGAGCTCGAGCACATCGAGCAGCAGGCCATGCAGCGGCTGTTCCGGGAGCGGATCTACCCGGTGCTCACGCCGCTCGTGGTCGACCCGGCGCACCCGTTCCCGTACATCTCCGGCCTGTCGCTCAGCCTGGCCGTCATGATCGCCGACCCGATGACCGGCGCGACCATGTTCGCCCGGGTGAAGGTGCCGCCGCTGCTGCCGAGGTTCCTGACCGTGGCGCCGTACCGGTACGTGCCGGTTGAGGACGTCATCGCCGCCCACCTGCCGGAGCTGTTCGCCGGGCTGGACGTGCTCGAGCACCACGCCTTCCGGGTGACCAGGACCCGTGACCTCGAGATCGACGAGGACGTGACCGAGGACCTGCTCAAGTCGATGGAGCGCGAGCTGACGCGGCGGCGATTCGAGCAGGTGGTCCGGCTCGAGGTCGAGGAGTCGATGTCGCGCGACGTGCTGGACCGGCTGGTGACCGAGCTCGACGTCGACACCCGCGCGGTGTACCGGGTCCCGGGGCTGCTGGACCTGTCCGGGCTGAACGCCATCGCCGACCTGGACCTGCCACAGCTCAAGTACCCGCAGTTCGTCCCGTCGGAGACGGTGCTGCCGACCGATATGAGCATCTTCGCCGCGATCTCCGAGCACGACGTGCTGGTGCACCACCCGTACGACTCGTTCGCGGCCAGCACCCAGCGCCTGGTGGTCTCGGCGGCGGCCGACCCCCGGGTGCTGGCCATCAAGCACACCCTGTACCGGACCAGCGGCGACTCCGAGATCGTCGACGCTCTGATCGACGCGGCCGAGGCGGGCAAGCAGGTCGTGGTCGTGGTGGAGATCAAGGCGCGGTTCGACGAGCGCGCGAACATCGCCTGGGCCCGCAAGCTGGAGGAGGCCGGCTGCCACGTGGTCTACGGCCTGGTCGGACTGAAGACCCACTGCAAGATGATCCTGGTGGTCCGGGAGGAGGCGGACGGCTCGCTGCGCCGCTTCTGCCATATCGGCACCGGCAACTACCACCCGAAGACGGCCAGGATGTACGAGGACTTCGGCCTGCTGACCGCGGACCCCACGGTCGGCGAGGACGTCACCGACCTGTTCAACCACCTGACCGGGTACAGCCGGCCGTCCGAGTACCGGCGCCTGCTGGTCGCGCCCCTGGGCATCCGTTCCGGGCTGGTGGAGCGGATCAACGCTCAGGCCAGCCTGGCCCGGGCCGGGAAGCCATCGCGGATCCTGATGAAGTGCAACGCGATCATCGACGAAGTGATCATCGATTCGCTGTACCGCGCGTCTCAGGCCGGGGTGCCGATCGACCTGTGGGTGCGCGGGATCTGCGGGCTCCGGCCCGGGATGCCCGGCGTCTCCGAGACGATCCGGGTACGCAGCGTGCTCGGCCGGTTTCTGGAGCACTCCCGGATCTACGCGTTCGGCGCCGACCAGGCAGACGACGGCGGCGTCTGGATCGGCAGCGCCGACCTCATGCACCGGAACCTGGACCGGCGGGTGGAGACGCTGGTGCAGGTCACCGATCCCGCGCACCGGGCACAGCTGCGGGGCCTGATCGACATGGCGATGGACGACGCCACGTCCTCGTGGTGGCTGGACTCGGACGGGACCTGGACCCGCCACCACCTGGACGCCTCGGGAGCGCCCCTGAACGACGTGCAGGAATACCTGATCCGGACTCGCCAGGGCCGCATCGCAGATGGCTGAGGCCAGCGCAGACGAGGAAATTCGCGCCGCGGGGGCGGTGCTGTGGCGGCCATCGGAGGCGGGCGTCGAGGTGGCGCTGGTGCACCGGCCCCGGTACGACGACTGGAGCTTCCCGAAGGGCAAGCGGCTCGCTGGCGAGCACCCGCTGCTGACGGCGGTCCGCGAGGTGGCCGAGGAGACCGGGCTGCGCGCCATCCTGGGCCGGCCGCTGTCGGCCGCGCAGTACCAGAGTTCCGGACGGCCCAAGCGGGTCGACTACTGGGTCGGGCGGCCCGTGCCGAACGGCCGGCCCGCGTTCAGGCCCGGCGCCGAGGTGGATCTGATGGCCTGGCTGCCGCTGCCCGACGCTCGTGCCCGGCTCAGCTATCCGCACGACGTGACGATGCTGGACGAGTTCGCCGCCGGGCCGGTCGATACGGTGCCGCTGGTGTTCCTGCGGCACGCCGCGGCCGGCTACAAGGGCAGCTGGCCCGGTGACGACCTGGACCGGCCGCTCGACGCCCGCGGCGCGGCCGACGCCGACCGGCTGGCGGGCCTGCTGTCCTGCTTCGCCCTCCGGCGGGTGATCAGCTCCGCGGCCGAGCGCTGCGTGGCCACGGTCCGTCCCTACGCCGCGCTGACCGGCACGACCGTGGCGCTGGAGCCCGCGTTCACGGTCGGGCTGCACGGGGAGACCATCGGGGCGGCGGACGCCGACGGGGCGGCTGGCGCCGACGGTCCTGACCCCGGCGGTGCTGGCGGTGCCGGTGGTGCTGGCGCGGGGGCGGCCGGCGCGGACGATGCTGGCGCGGCGGTGGCCAGCGCGGGCGTGGCGGACATCGTGGCGGCGGGCGTCCCCGCCGTGATCTGCGCGCACGGCGAGAACCTGCCACCGCTGATCATGGACGCCTGCGCGGCCCTGGGCGCGGCCCCGCCGGATGGCCTGCCCGTGCCCAAATCGGGCTTTTGGGTGCTGCACGCCGCGGGCGGTGCGCTGGCCGCGGCGGAGCGGCACTATCTGGCCGAGCCGTGACCTGGCCCGTGGCCGGCCTGGCCGGCATGGCCGGCATGGCCGCCCGAACTCAGGCGTGCAGCCGGGTGGGCTCCCAGTCGAGCGTCGGCGGCAGCGCGCCCTCGAACACGAGCAGCCAATGCTTGACCTCCGGGCCGGTCCCGCCGCTGTAGCCGCCCAGACCGTCGGCCGCCATCACCCGATGGCAGGGCACGACCAGCGGGATCGGGTTGGAACCCATGATCTGGCCGACGGCCCGGGCCGGCACCGGCGCATCGCGGTCGGTGAGTCCCGCGCGGCGGGCCAGCGCGCCGTAGCTGACCGTCTGGCCGTAGCCGACGGTCTCGAACAGCACCTGGAGCACCCGCCGCCGCGGCCCCGACAGCCCGGTCCAGTCGACGGGCAGGTCGAAACGGCGCCGGGTGCCGGAGAAGTACTCGCCCAGCTGGGCCTGGGCGATGCGGCACAGCTCGTGTGCGGCGGCCGGCACGGGTTCCTCGGGCGGTGCCGGTCGCGCCCCCGGCGCCCCTCGCGCCGGTCGCGGCGGGGACCCGAACCGCACTTGGCTCAGCCCGGCCTGGCTGCAGCCGGCCGAAAGCGGGCCGACCGGGGTGTCGAGCGTTGCCCAGGCAAGCTCGCTGCTGGCTGACGACGGTGCCGACGGTGCCACCCTCACAGCCTAGGCCAGGGAGCCGTCAGGCCGGTGCCTGCCCGCGGCCGGGGCCGTGCGCCCGCGACGACACGCCGTGCGGAGGACCGGGCGCCGGCGGCAAGAAATGTCGGACTGCCACGGTAGAACGCTGTTATCTCCGGATGCTGCCGAGAGGGGTGCTGATATGGCAGACAACGTGGCCGACGCGGTCCAGGCCGAACTGGTCGAGCTGTCGTGGCGGTTAACGGAGCCAGGCGAGCGTGAGTGCCTGCGCTGCTTCCTGCTCCGCATGATCAGCGAGTTCGGATGCGACGGAACGCACCGGTGGACCGTGCGCTGGCGTGACCTGCGGGCGCCGAAGGCGCGCGGCCTGGTGCCGCGGCTGCAGCGGCGTGGCGGCTGCTGCTGCGACTGTGAAGTGATCTTCAATGTCTTCCCCGACTACCCGGAGAGCGAGGAGATGCTGCCCTGCGCCGGCGTGCTGCGGGCCGGGTCCGCGGCACCGTGCGAGCTCGGCTCGCTGCCCCGCAGCGCCTAGCCAGCCGCGCTCGCAGGAAGGGCGCGGCCGGGGCTGATCCGTCTCGCGGGTAGCCGATCCGCTCGCGCCAAGTCAGAGCCGCCGCCGACCGCTCAGGTCCGTTCGCGCCCGGTCAGGCCCGCTCCCGACCGCTCGGGTCCGTTCGCGCCCGGTCAGGCCAGCTAGGCGTCGGCCTCAGCGCTCGTTCTTCTCCGCCGGCCTCAGCGCTCGTTCTTCTCCGCCGTCCTCAGCGCTCGCCCTTCTCCGCCGTCCTCAGCAGCGCCCCGGCGATCGGCACCGAGGTGAGCTCGACCTGCCATGGCCGGGCGCCATAGCCGGCCAGCTGGGCACCGACCGCCTCGGCGCCGAGCGGGTCGGGCGGCTGCCAGGCGAGCCTGCGCACCACGTCGGGGGCGAGCAGGTTCTCGGTAGGCAGGTGATGCTCGTCGGCCAGGGCCGCCACCGCTCCGCGGACGGCGGCGAGCCGCGAGGCCGCGTCCGGGTCGCGCTCCGCCCAGCGGTGCGCGGGAGGCGGT
>JASHUI010000385.1:0-2506 GCA_030040095.1 Streptosporangiaceae bacterium
AGGGCACGACCCGCGCGGTGCCCGGCGCCGCCTCGGCCAGCGCGCGCGAGCGCGGGTCGTCGGCGTTGCACACCGCCACCGTGCCGCGAGCGTAGATCCGGCTCTTGGCCCGCGCGTAGGACTCGATGTCGCCGTGCCAGTCGAGATGGTGGCCGGCCAGGTTCAGCACCACGGCGGCCAGCGGGCGCAGCGACTGGCTCCAGTACAGCTGGAAGCTGGACAGCTCGACGGCGAGGACCGGGTACGGATCCGGCTCGATGACGGCCTCGATCACCGGCAGGCCGACGTTGCCCGCGGCGATGCTGCGGTACCCGGCCGCGCCGAGCATGGCCGCGAGCATCAGCACGGTCGTGGTCTTGCCGTTGGTCCCGGTCACCCCGAGCCACTCCTGCCGGCGTGCTGGCCCGGGGGGACGACCTCCCGGAATCCCCCGCGCGCCGCCCGGGAGTTCCGGGCGCAGCTGCCAGGCCAGCTCCACATCGCCGATCACCGGGACGCCCGCCGCTGCCGCGGCCGCGACCAGCGGGGTGCCCGGCCGGAACCCGGGCGCGGTGATCACCAGGTCGGTGCCGTCCGGGAGCACCGGGTCCTCGGTGAAGGTGACCGCGACCCCCAGGCGGGCCAGTTCCTCGGCCGACCGGCGGTTGGCCTCGTCGTCGCGCCCGTCGACGGCCGCGACCAGCGCGCCGCGGGCGGCGAGCAGCCGGGCCACCGGAGGGCCGGTGATCCCGAGCCCGTTGACCAGCACCCGGAGCCCGGGCAGCCGGCCGAGCAGGCCCGCCACCGGCGTCGAGACCGCCTCCCCCTGGGCCCGCATCGAGCTATCCCGGTAGCCAGGCCACGTAGAAGATGCCCAGGCCGGCCGCGATGAACAGCCCGGCGATCAGCCAGAACCTGACCACGATCGTGGTCTCGGCCCAGCCGAGCAGCTCGAAGTGATGCTGCAGCGGCGCCATCCGGAACACCCGGCGCCCGGTCATCTTGTAGGACCCGACCTGGATGATCACCGACATGATGATCACGACGAACAGCCCGCCCAGGATCACCAGCAGCAGCTGGGTCTTGGTGCACACGGCGAGTCCGGCGAGCACCCCGCCGAGCGCCAGCGACCCGGTGTCGCCCATGAAGATCCTGGCCGGAGGCGCATTCCACCACAAGAAGCCGAAACACGCTCCGAGCACCGTCCCGGCGATCACCGCCAGGTCGAGCGGGTCGCGCACGGTATAGCACTGCGGGGCCAGGAAGTTCGCGCAGCTGTTCCTCTCCTCCCAGATCCCGATCAGCACGTACGCGGCGAGCACCAGGATCGCGGCCCCGGTGGCCAGGCCGTCCAGGCCGTCGGTCAGGTTCACCGCGTTCGACCATCCGGCGATCATGAGGACGATCCACAGCACGAACGGCAGCACCCCGATGGCCGGGCCGACGTCGCGCAGGAACGAGATGTGCGCGTCGGCCGGGGTGATATCGATCTTGTCCGGGTGCCGCAGCACCTCCACCGCGAAGATCGCGCCGACCACGGCCTGGCCGGCCAGCTTGGCCCCGCTGCGCAGGCCCAGGCTCCGCTGCTTGTAGATCTTGATGAAGTCGTCGATGAATCCGACCGCGCCAAGCCCGGTCATCAGGGCCAGCACCAGCAGGCCCGATATCGTCATCGGGTCCTTGGTCACCCAGTGCCCGATGACGTACCCGATCAGCGTGGCGACCACGATCACCGTCCCGCCCATCGTGGGCGTGCCGCGCTTGGTCATGTGCGAGGACGGGCCGTCCTGGCGGATCTCCTGGCCGTACCCGCGCCTGCTGAAGATCCTCATGGCCAGCGGCGTGCCGAACAACGCCAGCACCATCGCGACGGCGGCCGAGACGAGGATGGTCTTCACAGGGACAGCTCTCCGGTCAGGGCCAGCGCCACGCGCTGCAGGTTGGCGGCGCGCGACGCCTTGACCAGCACGACATCACCGGGCCGGGCCAGGGCGCCGACCGCGGCCACCGCCGCCGGCACGTCCGGCACCTGCAGCAGCTCGCCCCGCCAGGACGGGTCGGACTTCGCCCCGGCCAGCATCGGCGTGGCCTCGTCGCCGACCACGATCAGCCCGGCCAGGCCGGCCCGCGCGGCCTGGCGGCCCGCCCGCTCATGCGCCTCCTCCTCCTGCTCGCCCAGCTCGGTCATGTGGCCGAGCACCGCGAACGCGCGGCCGCCGCCCGCCATGGCGGCGACGGTCGACAGCGCCGCGCTGAGCGCTTCGGGGTTGGCGTTGTAGGCGTCGTTGATGATCGTGACCCCGTCCGGTCGCCTCGTCACCTCCATCCGCCACCGGCTCCTGGCGGTGGCGGCCGACAGCCCGTCGGCCACGGCGCGCAGGTCCATGCCCAGCTGGCCGGCCAGCGCCGCGGCGGCCAGCGCGTTGCTGACGTTGTGCTCGCCGTGCAGCCGCAGCCGGACCGGGGCCTGGCCCTCCTCGGTGCGCAGGGTGAACCCGGGCCGGCCGGCCTCGTCCACGGCCACGTC
>JASHUI010000386.1:0-3211 GCA_030040095.1 Streptosporangiaceae bacterium
GGCCGGGCGGAGGCGGCGCGAGCGGTGGCGAGGTGCTGGCGGGGCCGGCCCGGCTGCGGCCGTCAACCGGCGAGCCCAGGGTGGACGCGGCGCTGGCCCGCCTGGATGATCTGGCCGGGCGGCCGGTGACCGAGCACCGGGCGATCTTCGAAGACGTGCACCGGCAGCTCAGGGATGTGCTCGGCGAGCTGGACTCCCGCCAGCAACCCCAGTCGCGCGACGCCACGGACGCGGCGAGTCGGCCTGGTCGCTAGCGAGCCCGGGATGAAAAGGATGCGGCTGGACACCGAGCTGGTGCGCCGAGGGCTCGCCCGGTCGCGGGAACAGGCGGCGGAGTTCATCGCGGCGGGCCGGGTGGCGGTGGCCGGCCAGACCGCGGCCAAGGCGGCCACTCAGGTGGGCCGGGACTCGGCGATCACCATCGCGGAGACGGCCGTGGGCCGCGACTATGCCTCGCGGGGCGGCCACAAGCTGGAAGGCGCGCTGACCGCCTTTGCCGACCTGGCCGTCGCCGGGCGGCGCTGCCTGGACGCGGGAGCGTCCACCGGTGGCTTCACCGACGTGCTGCTGCAGGCGGGAGCGGCGCATGTCGTCGCGGTCGATGTGGGTTACGGCCAGCTGGCCTGGGCGCTGCGCAACGACCCGAGGGTCACGGTGCTGGACCGCGTGAATGTGCGCCAGATCACGCCCGAGCAGGTGGCGCCGCCGCCCGGGCTGGTCACCGCCGACCTGTCGTTCATCTCGCTGGTGCTCGTGATTCCCGCGCTGGTCGCCTGCGCAGCGCCTGATGCCGATTTTGTGCTGCTGGTGAAGCCGCAGTTCGAGGTGGGCAAGGGCAAGGTGGGCGCGGGCGGGGTCGTCAGGGATCCCGCTCAGCGGGCCGAGGCCATCGCCTCGGTGGCGGACGCGGCGCTGGCGGCCGGCCTGGGCGTGCGAGGGGTCGTGGCCAGCCCGCTTCCCGGACCGTCGGGGAATGTGGAGTATTTCCTGTGGCTGCGCCGCGGCGCGCCACCGCTGGATCGCGGTGTCATGCAGCAGGCGATCGCGGAAGGACCCCAGTGAACCCGAAGCGGACCGTGCTGGTCGTCGCGCACACAGGGCGGCCCGCGGGAGTGGCCGTCGCCCGGCTGGTCGTCGAGAGGCTGACCAGCGCGGGGATGACCGTCCGGGTTCTGGACTCCGAGGCAGCGGAGATGGGCGCGGCGGCGGCCGAGATGGTGCCGGTCTCGTCCCAGGCCGCCGACGGTGCCGAGACGGTCCTGGCGATCGGGGGCGATGGCACGCTGCTGCGCGCGGCCGAGCTGGCTCGGCCGGCCCGGGTGCCGCTGCTCGGGATCAACCTTGGCCACGTCGGGTTCCTGGCCGAGGCGGAGCCAGAGAACCTCACCGAGGCGGTGGACCAGGTGGTCGAGGGGAAGTACCTGGTCGAGCGGCGGATGACGGTCGACGTGACCGTCCGGACGAACGGGGACCTGACCGCGACCACCTGGGCGCTGAACGAGGCCAGCGTGGAGAAGGCCCAGCGGGAGCGAATGCTCGAGCTGGTGGTCGGGGTGGACGGGCACCCGCTGTCCCGGTGGGGCTGCGACGGCGTGGTGTTCGCGACCCCGACCGGCTCCACCGCGTACGCGTTCTCGGCCGGCGGCCCCGTGGTCTGGCCGGAGGTAGAGGCGCTGCTCCTGGTGCCGATCAGCGCGCACGCGCTCTTCGCGCGGCCCGTGGTGGTCTCGCCGCGCTCGGTGCTCGCGGCGGAGGTGATCGGACCGGCCTGGGGCCAAGGCGATACTTCCCGCGCCGTTTTGTGGTGCGATGGACGTCGTATGTTTGAGCTCGATCCGGGAGCGCGCGTGGAGGTGCGGCGCGGCAGCGAGCCGGTCCTGCTGGCCAGGCTGCGAGACGCCAGCTCGGGTGCCGAGGGAGCCGAGATCGGCGCGCCGTTCACCGATCGCCTGGTGGCCAAGTTCGGTCTCCCGGTGGGCGGTTGGCGGGGGAGGGGCGACCGGATGCGGGTGCCTGACGGCGGTATGGCCACAGAGCACGGGATGACGGCGGCGCGCCCGGAAGGCGGGGCGGCGAGCCAGCGAGACGAGGAGCCGGGCGGCGATGCTTGAGGAGGTCCGAATCACCGGGCTCGGGGTGATCGACGACGGCGTGCTCGAGTTCTCCCCGGGCTTCAACGTGGTCACTGGCGAGACCGGCGCGGGCAAGACCATGGTCGTCTCGGGACTGGGCCTGCTATTCGGCGGGCGGGCCGACCCGGCCCGGGTGCGCCCGGGCGCCGACCGCGCCAACGTGGAGGGCCGGCTGAGCGTCGAGGCCGACGGCCGGGTGGCCCGCCAGGTCAACGACGCGGGCGGCGACCTGGACGATGAGGGCGGCGTGCTGATCCTGAACCGCTCGGTTTCCGCCGAGGGCCGGTCCCGCGCCTACGCGGGCGGCCGGTCGGTCCCGGTGTCGCTGCTGACCTACCTGGCCGACGACCTGGTCGCCGTGCACGGGCAGTCCGATCAGCAGCAGTTGCTCAAGCCGGGACGGCAGCGCGAGGCGCTGGACCGGTTCGCCGGGCCCGGCCTCGCCACGCTACTGGCCGACTATCAGCGGGTCTATCAGCGACATCGCGATGTTCTTCAAGAACTCGACGAGCTCACCTCTCGCGCCCGGGAACGGCAGCGCGAGGCGGAGGACCTGCGGCTCGGCCTGGCCGAGATCGAGCAGGCGGACCCGGTCGACGGCGAGGACCTGGAGCTGCTCGCCGAGGAGCAGCGGCTGTCCAACGCGGACGCGCTGCATTCGGCGGCGACCACGGCGCACGAGGCCCTGCTTGGCGACCCGTCCAGCGGACAGTACGACGCGGCCGACGCGGTCACGCTGCTCGGCGTGGCGCGCCACGCGCTGGAGGGCGCCGCCCGTCACGACGCCGCGCTCGCTGCGCTCGGTGCCAGGGTCTCCGAGGCCGCCTACCTGGTCTCGGACGTCGCCACCGACCTCGCGTCCTACGCGCAGTCGGTGGAGGCGGACCCGGTGCGGCTCGCCGCGGTTCAGGAGCGCCGGGCGACCCTCAACCGCCTGATCCGTCAGTTCGGCGCCGAAGACTCAGAAAAATCATCCGTAACGGTCCCGTCCGACTCCCCGGATCCGCCAGCCGGCGGTGGTGTCGGGGCGGTTCTCGCCTGGGCCAAGCGAGCCGGCGCCAGGCTCGCCGAGCTCGAGG
>JASHUI010000387.1:0-3035 GCA_030040095.1 Streptosporangiaceae bacterium
GCCGCCGCGGCCGGCGGCGCGGTGCCGCCGGGCTTCGAGCCGGTGTCGATGACCTTCGTCTCGGCGAGCGAGGGGTGGGTCCTTGGCACCGCCCCGTGCGCGGTCCGGCCGTGTACCTCGATTGTGCGGACCACGGACGGCGGCGCGTCCTGGGCGGGCATTCCGGCACCCCGGTTCCCGCTGGCGTCGAACGGACCGGCCGGTCTGACCTCCGGCCTGAGCTACCTGCGGTTCGCCAACCCGCTGGACGGGTTCGCTTTCGGCTCGCAGTTGTGGGTCACCCATGACGGCGGCGCGACCTGGCAGCAGGTGCGGCTGCCCGGCACGATCGGCGACCTGGAGACATCGGCGGGGGTGGTCTATGCCTCCGTCATGAGCCAGGACCGCGCCGTCTCCGTTTACCGGAGCCTGGCCAGCGGCGGTCCCTGGACCCCGGTGCCGGGCCTGCCGGCCGATGTTCCCGCCACCCTCGGCAGGATCACGTTGCACGGCACCGCCGCATGGATCATCCTGGGCGGCGCGCTGTACGCCACGCAGACCGGCCGGAACTGGGTCAGGGAGCCGGTCAGCTGCCCGCCGGGCTATGCCATGGCCAGCGCCGCCGCCGCCAGCACGCAGCAGGTCACGCTGCTGTGCGCTGGCAACTCCGGGATGGGATCGCAAGGGAAGATCCTGTATTCCTCCAGCGACGGCGGGGCGGACTTCAGCATGGCGGGCAACGCGCCGACGGGCGGCGACCAGTTCGACCAGCTGGCCCAGCCGGCCGCCCGGCACGTCTTCATGGCCGCATTCTCCGCTCTGGACTTGCTAGATGTCTCCGGCAACGGCGGGCGCACCTGGGGCACGGCGCTGAGCATCAACGACGGCGGACTCGGCTGGAGCGACTTCGGCTTCACCACGCCCGTCCAGGGCGCTGCGATCTACGGCAACATGCGGTCTGGCAGCCATATGTATATGACCTGGGACGCCGGGCAGACCTGGCACCAGATCACGTTCTGAGCCGGCCATCGACGGCGACGGGGACGGGAACGGCCACGGTGATCACAACAACGTCGGCGGGCCGTGCCCGTCCGCTGCCAAGGCCCTGTGGGCTGGCGGCATGATGGGCGGATGGATGACCGTGCTGACGAGCCTGGACGGCAGGTACGGGTGCTAGAGGTTCAGCCTGAGACCGCGCAGTTCGAGCAGGTGCTCATCCTGGCGGCCCTCGTGCTGGCCCAGGACCGCTATCTGGCCTCCCGCCTCCCGCATGCGCTGGAATCTCATGTGCTCGCCGCCTTTGACGGCACCCGGTGCGTCGGTTTTCTGCGCTATCTGGTCCAGGTGATTGGCGCCGAGGAGGGCAGGCCCGCGGTAGTGCATAACGACGAACCGCTCCTGGAAGGCTATGTCGAGGCCTTCGGAGTCGATCCCGAACGACGCCGCCGCGGAATAGGAACCGCGCTTCAGCAGCACGCAGCACGGCGGTGCCGGGCCGCCGGCTGCTACCAGATGCGCTCCCTCAGCCCGGTGACAAGCACCGAGAACTACGCCCTGAAGATTGCAGCCGGGTACGTGCTGCACCCCAGCCGCCAAAACGATTCCTACTACTTCCTCCTGCGTCTCTAACCGACTGCGGAAATCACAGGCTCGACCACCGCATGCCCGCGCGGGAAGGGATATTGCGTTCGGTTGCGGAAGCTGGCACAACTGACAGTGAGGCTGTGCCGGGCTGGCATTCGGCACGACCTACCAGTTCACCCTCAGCGTGAGCGCGTCCGAGACCTGCGGCAACGACCCGGCCAAGGTGCTGACCGCTGCCTGGTCGTCGCCCATCTCGCTTAGCGTTGTTAACCAGGATCCGGGGCGACGGTGAGGCGTACTCAGGGATCTTGTACTGGCCCTTCGCTCAGACCGGCACATGGATCACCATTGAGGAGCTAGCGCACCTAGCAGAAGAAGATCGCTCCCGGCCGCCGGCCACGTCCCGCTGGGAAGACCGGGCTAACTATGCGTCACGATGATCGCGACGATGATCGCGAAGAACGCAGCGGCCAGAAGGACCAGGACCGGGGTGGCGACGCGCATGAGCAGGTAGTCCTGGCGTGCCTCCCGCTGACGCTCCTTCGCCGGCATCCTGGGCGGACGATAGCCAGGGGGGGCATCGTGCAGATAGATTCCCCGCTGCCGAATCAAGTCGGGTTGATTACCGCGGGAACGTCCTCTCCGCGGCCCGGTGAGCCACACCATCATGCCTCCCGTTCAGCCGGACGGCGCCAGCATGTGCTGGAGCTGCGGGGCTTGATTCCTGGTGGGTACACGGATCTGCAATTGCGGGCCCCTGAATGGCCCTCCCGCCATGCGGAGAGCCCAGGTCTGGCCGGCGACGCTGATGGCCAGGGCGCCCCGGGCGTGAGGTTCAGGCCGCCGCTCATCCGGCTGCTCCCGCTGCCGCCGGGCCCGTTAGCCCCAGCCTGGCCCGCACCACACCAGCGGCGGCGGCGTGCACCTCGGCCTCCTCGGCCAGCGCGCGCCGCCCGTCCCTGGTCAGCCGGTAATAGCGACGTAGCCGGCCGTCGTGCGCTTCCTGCCGGTCCGGTTCGATCAGCCCCTCGACGGCAAGCCGGTCCAGCACCCCGTACAGGCTGCCGATCTTCAGCCAGACCCGGCCGCCCGACAGTTCGGCCACTTCACCTACGATGCCGTACCCATGCCGCGGGCCACCGGCCAGCGCGGTGAGCACGAAGAACGCCTGCCCCGTCATCGGCTTGCCAGCCATACAGCCAACGTAGTGGAAACCAAGATATTAAGCGATACCCGAGCCTGGCTCGATCAGGGCGCGAGTCACCTGATGCGGGCGAGCGCTTCGAGGACGTGGCCGAGGCCGCCGGGACAAGGCCGACTGTGGCGATGGGGTGCGGGCCGGCCTGGATCTGGATGGCGCGGCAGCGGCGGGGCAGCCGGGACGGATTTCCTGACCGATTGCCTGAACGGCGGCCCGGTCCCATGCGATAGCAACCACGCGGGCCGATCAGTGGCGAGTGATATATCCGCCT
>JASHUI010000388.1:0-3086 GCA_030040095.1 Streptosporangiaceae bacterium
CACTCCGGCTCCCGCAGGCCGGCGCCGCGGTGGCACGCTGGGCAGCATCCCGCTGGCGCCTGGCACTCACCGTCGCCCCGGACGTCCGCCCCGGCGCCCTGGCCCACCCCGGCGACGTCGGCCTCGTCCTCGCCGACCGGGAACCAGCCCGAGCCGGACGGCACGGGCTGGGGGGCGCAGGGCTCGGGGGCCAGCAGCCGGTGCCTGGACGTCAGCCCGCCCGGCGCGTGCCTGTGGACGTGGGGTCGCTAGGGCGGAATCCGGCTCGCGCGGGCCAGGGCGTTCAATATTCGCTTGCCCGCATCCGCCATCCTGGTCTGGTGCGTGCCGGCCGGATGCGGCATCCTGCCCGGCCGCTGCGATCGCGCCGGCCCGCCGGCGCCGGGTGGAGGGAGGCCGGGGTTGAGCCGCCGGGGTTGGGTCCTGTTCGCAGCGATGAGCATCATCTGGGGGATTCCGTACCTGCTGATCAAGATTGCCGTGTCCGGCTTGCCGGTGCCGGTCGTGGTGCTGGCCCGGGTGGCCACCGGGGCGGCGCTGCTGCTGCCGCTGGCGCTGCGGCAGCGTCAGCTGAGCGCGTTGCGGCCGCACTGGCGCTGGCTGGTGACGTTCGCGCTGGTCGAGATCATCGCGCCCTGGCTGCTGCTGTCCCAGGCCGAGACCAGGCTGTCCAGCTCGCTGAGCGGGCTGCTGCTGGCGTCGGTGCCGATCATCGTCGTGGTGCTGGGCAGGCTGACCGGAGGCACGGAGCGGCTGACCGCGCTGCGCTGGACCGGGCTGCTGGCCGGACTGGGCGGCGTCGCCCTGCTGGCCGCGCCCACCGCCGCGGGCGGCGACGTCCTGTCGATCGCCGAGGTGCTGGCCGTGGCGGTCTGCTACGCGATCGGGCCGCTGATCGCGAGCCGCAAGCTCCGCGACCTTCCCCCGCTGGGCATGACCGCGGCATGCCTGGGCCTGGCCGCGATCGTCTACGCGCCGCTGGCCGCGCTGAACTGGCCGTCCGCGATGCCGCCCTGGCGGGTGCTCGGGGCCTTGGCCGGGCTGGCCGTGATCTGCACGGTGGTGGCTTTCCCGCTGTTCTTCCGGCTGATCGCCGAGGTCGGCCCGGCCCGGGCCAGCGTGATCACCTACATCAACCCGGCCGTCGCCGTGATCCTCGGTGCCACCGTGCTCGGCGAGCGGTTCACGCCCGCGATGGGCGGCGCGTTCGCGCTGATCCTGGGCGGCTCGGTGCTGGCCAACCGGGGGCGAGCGGCCGCGGGGCCTGAGCCGGACGCCGAACCGGCGCCCGTGCCCGCGTCTTTCTCGCCGCCGGGCGCGGCGCCCGGTCCGGCCTGCGCGTCTGGCCGGCCGTAAACCGTTCCGGCGTCCCCGGGCCGCCCCGCTAGACTCGCCAGGGTGATCGACCTCAAAGCCGCGCGGCAGGAACCCGACCGCTATCGGGCGGCGCTGGCCCGGCGCGGAGCGGCCCAGGACTTCGAGGCGTTGCTGGCCGCGGACACCCGCTGGCGCGAGCTGACCGAGCGCGCCGAGAGCCTGCGTGCCGCGCAGAAGAGGTCGTCCAAGGGCGGTCCGCCCGCGCCCGAGGAACTGGCCGAGCTGCGGCGGCTGGCCGCCGAGTACGCGGCCGCGACCGAAGACCTGGCCCACGCCACCCGCGAACGCGACGATCTGCTGGCCCGGATACCGAACCTGCCCGACCCGACCGCCGCCGACGGAATGGACGAGGAGGATGCCGAGCTGGTCCGGACCTGGGGCGAGCCGCCTCGGTTCGGCTTCGAGCCCCGCGATCATCTGGATCTGGGCTCGCCCCGCGGCTGGATCGACATGGCCAGGGGCGCGCGGCTGTCCGGTTCCAGGTTCGCCTACCGGATCGGTGACGTGGCGCTCACCGAGATGGCGCTGTACCGGTTCGCCATCGACTTCCTGTCGGACAAGGGCTTCCTGCTGGTGCTGCCGCCGATCCTGGCCGGCGAGAAGGCCATGTACGGCACCGGCTTCCTGCCCACGGAGGAGTCAAACCTGTACCGGCTGGAAAAGGACGACCTGTATCTGACCGGCACCTCCGAGGTCGCGCTGGCCGGGATTCACGCCGACGAGCGGCTGGAGGAAGAGGACTTGCCGGCCCGCTACGTGGGCTTCGCCACCAACTTCCGGCGCGAGGCCGGCGCGGCGGGCAAGGACACCAGGGGCATGTTCCGGGTGCACCAGTTCGACAAGGTGGAGATGTTCGTCTACTGCGTGCCCGAGCAGTCGGCGGAGTTCCACGAGCGGCTGCTCGCCTACGAGGAGGAGATCGTCCAGGCCCTCGGCCTGCCGTACCGGGTGATGAACATCGCGGTCGGCGACCTCGGCGCGCCCGCCGCCAAGAAGTACGACATCGAGGCCTGGTTCCCGGCGCAGGGACGGTACCGGGAGATCACCTCCTGTTCGAACACCACCGACTACCAGGCCAGGCGGCTGAACATCCGGTTCCGACGCGATGGCAGGCTCGAGTTCGTGCACACGCTCAACGGCACCGGCGCGACCGCCCGCGCGCTGCTGTCGATCATGGAGAACTTCCAGGACGAGCGGGGCATGGTCACCGTGCCCGAGGTCCTGCGCCGCTACGGGGCTCCCGCCACGCTCGGCGCGCCCGGGTCCTAGTCGGCCGCGCCGGTCGCCGCCGCCGTTCCCGTTGCTGCGGAGAGCCGGTCGAGCAGCGCGGTCCCGTTGGGCGAGCCCAGCCCGGTGCAGGCGTCCCAGCCGGGCCCGGCCGAGTAGGCGCCGTTGTTGCCGGTGGTGATGTCCTGGAAGCCGGGCACGTCCCTGCTGGGCTTGATGCCGGCGTAGAGCGCCTCCTGGATGAGCCCGAACGAGTCGCCGGTGGCCTCGGCCATCCGGCAGATCAGCGCGGCCCAGAGCGGAGCGACGGCGCTGGTGCCGCCGACCACCGTCTGCTGACCGTCGACGAGCACCTGGTAGCCGGTGTCCGGGTCGGCGTTGCCCGCGACGTCGGGCACGCCCCGGCCGACGGCGCCGCTGGGCGCCTTCGGCACTCCGGCGTCGGCCTGCCAGGTCGGCTGGCCGAACGCGTCGCTCACCCC
>JASHUI010000389.1:0-2526 GCA_030040095.1 Streptosporangiaceae bacterium
ACCCCCTGCAGCCCGGTGCCGCGGGCCGGGTCCGCGCCGCCGGTCCCGTTGTCGGTCACCTCGATCCGCAGCACACCCGGCGCGGGGTCGCGGCGCGTCCGCGATCGCGGGAGGTCGGCGTCGAACCGGATCCGGATCTGGACCAGCCGGGCCCCGGAGTGCTTGACCGCGTTGGCCAGGGCCTCGGCGACCGCGAAGTAACACGCCGACTCCACTGGGGCGTCCACCCGGCCGGGCAGCTCGATGTCGGTCTCCACGTGCAGCGGCGTGTCCAGGGCCAGCGCCCTCACCGCGTCGGCCAGGCCGCGGTCGGCCAGCACCGGGGGATAGATCCCGCGGACCAGGCCGCGCAGCTCGGTCAGTGCCTTCGAGGAGGTTTCCCTGGCCTCGGCGACCAGTGCGATCGCGGCGTCAGGGCTGGTGGCGATCAGCCGCTCGGCGGCGCGCAGGTTCATGCCCAGGGCCACCAGGCGGGCCTGGGCCCCGTCGTGCAGGTCGCGCTCCACGCGGCGCAATTCGGCCGCCGCGGTGTCGACCGCGTCGGCCCGGGTCCGGGTCAGCTGCTGCACCCGGCCCGCCAGTTCCGGGTCCGGCCCGGGTCGCAGCAGCGACCGCAGGTGCGGGACGATCGTCCGCGGCACCAGCCATATCCCGAACGCCACCAGCGCGCCCGCCTCGGCCGCGCCCAGCACGACCAGCCGCCAGTCGGCGCCAGGGACGACCAGGAAACGGGCGAACGGCGACCATCCCGTCGGCGGCGGTGCCTGCGCGAGCATCGCGCCCCACAGCGCGAGGACGATCACCGCGACCGCGGCCAGGTCCGCCGCGACCGCCGGGAACAGCCAGGCCACGAGCAGCGCCAGGCCCAACGACAGCGCGGCCGAGAACCAGAGCTCACTGGGTGAGACGTGGTCGGCCAGCAGCACCAGCGAGACCCCGGCCAGGGGCAGCAGCAGAGCCCAGGCTCGCTCCCGGAACCAGCCGGGCGAGGTCGCTGCGCGGTCGGCCATCGCCGGGATCCGCCGGACGTCTCGCGACAAGATCAGCCACATCCCGGCGACCATGAGGGCCACCGACTGCAGCAGCAGCACGATGTGCCACGCCTCAGCCCGGTCGAGCACTGCCACCGGCACGAACGTGCCCGTCACGAGCGGGTTGTCGGCCGGGGCGCTGCTGCGCGAAAGCCCGGAGGCAAGATTCCCCCCGGTCGGCCAGCCCGACAGCGCCAGCCCAGTCCCGGCCAGGCCGGCCAACGCCATCGCGACCGGGGCCGCCCGGCGCGCCGGCGGCGGCGCGCAGAGTACGAGGAGCGCGACGGCCAGCACGATCAAGACAGCTGGGTAGCCCCGGCCGCCGTGTTCTGCGGCGACGACCGCCAGCACCAAGACGAACATCGCGGCCAGCCAGCCCGCCAAGAGCAGACGTTGCCGCGACATCCTGAGGGACCAGTCACGAATCGCCGCCTGGCGCCAGCACAGCACCGCGCAGCCGACAACCAGGATCACCAGGTACCGCAGCATCGCCGGCTCCTCGCCTCGCGCCCCGGCCCGAGCGCCGGGCGCCGTACCCAGCGTGGCCGATGCCGCGGCGGCGCGCCAATGGCCCTGCGCCCCCTGCGCCGGGTAGGGGAACGCCTACCGCCAGCGCCGTGCGGGCAGTACCGGGTCAGCGCGCCAGGTCGGCGAGGATCTCCGTGAGCCGGTCCAGCTGCGCGGCGATCCACGGCAGGGCCAGCGGGTCCGGCGCGGCCAGCGCCGCCTCCTGCTCGGCGTCGGTATCGCCGTACAGCGACCCGGTGGCCACCCGCAGCCGCAATGCCCCGGCGCTCTCGCCAAACGCGCTGCCCGGCAGGGTCCCGGCCCCGTACCGCTCCAGCAGCAGCCCGGCCAGGCCCGCGCCCGTGGTCACGCCGTGGCGCCGGGCCAGATGGACCCGCCACGGCTCGAAGTCGGGGTAGACGTAGAACGCGGCCTGCGGCACCGGGACGACCAGTCCGGCCGCGCCGCAGATCTCGGCCACGCGCCGGCTGACGGTCGCGTGCAGGAACCGGCTCGAGGCGATGCGTTCGGAAAGCTCTGGCGGCTCGCCGAACGCGACCGCCGCCGCGCGCTGGATCGGCGCGGCCGGAGCCGACCAGATCTCGCTGCCGATGCCCACCAGCTGGCGGCGCAGCCGCTCGCCGAGCGGGCCCTCGGGCAGCCGGGCCACGCCGATCCGCCAGCCGCCCAGGGCCAGGCTCTTGCTGAGCGCCGTCGTGACCACGGTCCGCTCCGGCGCCACCTCCGCCGGGCTCAGCACCGGCGTCGCCGGGTCGTGCACCAGGTCGCGGTAGATCTCGTCGGACAGGATGATCAGGTCGTGCCGCCGCGCCGCCGCGCAGAGCGCCCGGACCGTCTCCGGCCGCGGCAGCAGGCCGGTCGGGTTGTCCGGCAGCGTCACCACCACGGAGCGGATGTCCCGTCCGGCGGCCCGGGCCGCCTCGACCGCCTGGCCGAGCGCGGCCGGGTCGCAGATGCCGCCCTCGCC
>JASHUI010000390.1:0-11211 GCA_030040095.1 Streptosporangiaceae bacterium
CGGGGGGGGAGAAACCGGGACCGCAGAGGCGACAACCACGGAAACCGGAACCGAGGGAGCCGGGACCGCGGAGGACCCCGCGGCGACGGCCGTCGATCTTCTTGTCCCGACGCTAGCGGACGCCGGGGCCGCAGAAACCGAGCTGGCGGGCGCCGGGGGGGCAGAAACCGGGACCGCAGAGGCGACAACCACGGAAACCGGGACCGAGGGAGCCCGGACCGAGGGAGCCGGGACCGCGGAGGACCCCGCGGCGACGCCCGTCGATCTTCTTGTCCCGACGCTGGCGGACGCCGGGGCCGCAGAAACCGAGCCGGCGGGCGCCTGGGGGGCAGAAACCGGGACCGCAAAGGCGACGACCACGGAAACCGGGACCACGGAAACCGGGACCGAGGGAGCCCGGACCGCGGAGGACCCCGCGGCGACGGCCGTCGATCTTCTCGTCCCGGCGCTGGCAGACGCCGGGGGGGCGAGCGGCCGAGCCGGAAACGGCGATTGGTTCAGCAAGATCGTGGGCGGCCCACGGCTACGGTCCTGGAAGATCGCTACGGCGGCAGGTGCTGCGGCTGTGATCGTGGTCGGCCTGGTGATCGTGGCAGCCAACGCGGGTACGATGCCGGGCCACCAGACGAGGCACAAGGCGAGTCCCAAGAAGGCCGACGCGATCAGCGTGGTCTCCGTCAGCCCGGGCAACGGGTCGACGGGCATCAACGGCGCCTCCCCGATCACCGTCACGTACTCGGGACCTGTCACCAAAGGCACTCCCCTGCCCACCTTGTCTCCCGCCATCGCGGGGAGCTGGCAGGTGTCCAAAGACGAGGCGATCTTCACCCCGCAGGTCGGCTTCAGGGAAGACACCCACGTGACGGTGAACATCCCGGCCCCGGCGGGCACGGCCACGACCGCCGCCACAAGCTTCAGCTTCAGCACCGGCCAGTACTCCATGCTCCGGCTGGATCAGCTCCTGTCGCAGCTCGGGTACATCCCGGTGAGCTGGACGCCGACGCAGGCCGCTGGTTACGTCCCGGCGACCGACGCCCGCGCGCAGCTTGCCGCCGCGTACGACCCGCCGGCCGGCACCTTCAGCTTCGACTCCGGGTACCCGGCCGCGCTGACCAGCCAGTGGTCTGTCGGGACCAACAACGAGATCACCGACGGCGCGATCCGGACCTTCGAGTTCGACCACAACCTCAACATGGACGGCGTCGCCGGCCCGCGCGTGTGGGCACACCTGCTCACCGCGATCGCCAAGGGCGATCAGAACCAGCACGGCTATACCTACGTGTGGGTGACACAGGCGGGCAACGAGCATCTGGTCCTGTACCACAACGGCCAGGTCGCGATCACCTCGCCGGTGAACACGGGCATCGCCGCCAGCCCCACCCCGGACGGCACATTCCCCGTCTACCTGCGCTACCAGGTCACCCAGATGATCGGCAACAATCCGGACGGCTCGCGTTACGACGACACCGTCTACTGGGTGTCCTACTTCAACGGCGGCGACGCCGTGCACGCGTTCCCTCGCGGCAGCTACGGGTGGTACCAGTCGCTCGGCTGCGTGGAACTCCCGTCCTACGGCAGCACGGCGGAAGACGTCTGGAACCTGATCACCTACGGGACGCTGGTGACGGTGGCCGGACCAGTGGCCTGACCGTCACCGGTACCGCTCTGGTCTGGCCCCCTGCGGTGAGCGCGGCCGGTCTCCGGGCGAGACCGGTGACATCTTCCAGAAGGACATTACGCACCGGTACCTGGCCAGGAGTTACCGCGCCGCGGGCAGCGGCCGCGTGCGCCGTGGTCGTCGGCGGGTACCTGGCACCGTCCGCCCTGGCTGGCGGGCGCTCCTCAGCCGATCGTTGTCCCGCTCAGCAGGCCTGCCGGGACGGACTGGTTGTTCTTCAGCGCGTTGAACAGCGCGAGGGCCTCGGTGCGGTTCCATAGCAGGGCATCGCCCGCGTTCGAGGTGAGGTAGTTGGGGTTGGCGGTCGGCACCGTGCCGGTCAGCGGGTCGCGCAGCGCGAACGCCATCTTGACCAGGCTGTACAGGTTCGTGCCCCGGTCGACGGAGATCGCGCTCGCGGCGGCGGAACCGAACGGCATGGCGACAAACGGATCGAGGAAGACGCTAGGGCTGGTGGCCTTGTCCAGCAGCGCCTTGAGGAACGCCCGCTGGTCCTGCATCCGCTGCAGGTCCTCGTCGGCGAAAGAATGCCTGTCCCGGACGAAGGCCAGCGCCTGCGCGCCGTTCATCGTGTGGCAGCCTGGCTTGAAGTTGGCGCCGGAGTCGATGTCGTACAGCGCCGTGGGCAGGCAGATCTTCACGCCACCGACCTGGTTGACCACGCTGACCAGCCCGCCGAACCCGATGCCCACGTAGTGGTTGATGCGCAGGCCGGTGACGTCCTCAACGGTCTCGACGAGCAGTGTCGGCCCGCCGAATCCGAGCGCAGCGTTGATCTTGTTATAGCCGTACCCGGGAATCGGCACGTACGAGTCGCGCGGGATGCTGATCAGCACCGGCCTGCCGCCGCCGATGTGCAGCAGCATCAGCGAGTCGGAGTTCGCCGTGCCGAAGTCGAAGCCCACGTGCAGCCTGCGGATCTGCCGGTTGGTAAGGCCGTCACGGGTGTCCGAGCCGGCGATCAGCCAGTTCTGGCCGGCCGACTGCCCGGCGAAGGCCGGCAGCACCACCGACCGGTTCAGCTTGGAGTCCAGCCAGAAATACGACGAGGCGGTCGCGGCGACCAAGACGGCCACGACGGTTCCCGCGATCAGAACGATCCGCCGCCCATGACGGCCGGGCTGACCTCAGAACCGCCATCGGCGCCCGCTCGGGCCTCGTGGACGGATCGCGGGCCGACCCGGTGCGGCCGGTGCGGCCCGTCCCGATGCCGAACGCAGGGGTGGCTGGTCCGGCCAGGGGGACCGGCCAGCACTTGCCTGGGCGGGCGGCCCCTGGTGTGATCCGCCGAGCGGGGCCTGGTGTGATCCGCCCAGTGGCGAAGGTGTTCCCTGCCGCCCAGGCTCGTCCCGATACCAGCCCTCCGGCCAGTCGCTCATGATCTGCTGTCCTCGCAAGTCGCCGATGGCCTGCGTAACTACGACCACCGTAGGCGCCGCTCCGCACTGCTCGCGCCAGTGCGCCGACGCCTTTGCTCCCGGTCGGCCGTCTGATTACGTTCGCGTGGAGGATGGTGCCGTCACGGCGTGCCGGCTGAAACCTTGTCCGGCCGATCCGACGCGGCGGGCTCGCGCTCGGGCGCCCCCAACTGCTCCTCCCACGCGGGGAAGTCGTCGGTCAGTTCCCGGCCGCCGGAGGGCCGCGGCGGTTCGGCCTCGGGGCCCTTCGAGCCGCCGCCGCCGTTGCCGTCATCGCGCCAGCCGGTACCGATCCGGAACCCCCATATGCCGAACACAAGGAGGGCGACGAAGCTGAAGCAATAGACAAGCAAGCCGATATAGGGCAGGTCAGCCTCTGGAATCGCCGGAGGCTTGGCCGCCGCGGGCAGGAACGCGACCGCCGCGATGCCAACCACCGGGGCAGCCGTCAACCGGCCGGCGACCGGTCGCAGGCGCCCGATCCTGCGCGGCATATGACCTCCCCGCGACAGGGACAACCTCGCAAGCTTCTAGGCTAACCGCCCACGTTCCGGACGTACAGCCTCTGCCCGGAAGCGTCCAGCCTCCACCTGGTCACGATCCGTGGTCGCGCCGAGGTGCCGGGCATGCCACAGCGCCCGCTCCGCCGCGGTATCGGGTGGGTCCGGCCAGCTCAGGCGGGTCCGGCTAGCTCAGGCGGGTCCGGCTAGCTCAGCTCTACCTGGGTTCCGTTGCTGTCGTAGAGAATGTACGTCGTCTCAGGGAAAGTCGGGCGCGCCGGAAACAGGTAGTAGGCTCCGGACCGCATCGTCAGCAACCGCAGTCCCTCGTAGCGCCAGCGGTAACCGGTTCCGGGATTGAGCGGATAGGCCCTGATGCCGTGCCCCGACAAGCTCAGCGGCTGGGTGCTGTATACGGTCACGTCCGGCATCGGCCCGCCGCCGTTGGCTATCGTGATGGCTTCCTGGCGGCCCTGCGTCTGGGCGTACAAGACCCCCGCGTACACGGCGCACGCGGCAGCGATCATGACGGCCGTCGCGTAAGCAAAACGACCCCTGCTGAGGGATCGGTAGGACCAGGTGAAGAGCAGCGGTCCGATGCCGAAACCGGCCAGGTATACGTAGTCGCTGAACGGCGCATCGGCGAAATAGCAGATAACGAATCCGACTGTTATCACCAGCCCGGCGGTGGCGAGCGGCGGAAGCGGCCACGGCCAGTTCCCCGGCCGCAGGCGGAGCGGCGGCCCTGCTGGAGCTTCTTCAGGGCGAGCCTCTAGGCGATCTTGGCCCACCCGGTCACCCTTCGCCCCCTTGGCCGCGGGAGCCCGCCGCCGGCGCAGGCCGAACCAGCCGCGTAGTTCGGGAAACGCGGCGAATCCCGCGCCGCAGGCGACCGCGACGGCCGCGGTGATAAAGAGGGACGGCCTGAGGAAGTTCAGGGTGTAGAGCATGTACTCGACGACGCTGACGTTCAGTTCCAGCGGGTTGAGGTGAAAGTACGTGTACTCGGCGTTCTGGTACGCCCAGCCCATGCAGACCAGTGCCGCGATCAGTACGGACGTGTTCGCGGCGATCACCCTCGCGATCGCCACCCGGTTCGCCGACAGCGGCCCCGAATCGTCGGCGTCGCCGACCGATCGCGTTCCGGCCGCGTCGCGGCCGGAAGCTGAGGGCGCCGGGGAACCCGGTTCGCCCGCCACTAGCCCGGTCTCGGCCATATCCGGTTCCTCAACTCGACGCGCCCGCCGAGGCGCCCGCGGTACCGGGCGGCTCGTACCTGAACTGGTTCGCGGCCGTCCGCGCGGACGAGCCGGCCGACACGCTGACCGTGACCGGCACGGTACCCCTGCCTGCCGGGCTGGTAGCGACGATCTTGACGGTGGAGTAGACCTCCACGCTGGGGCTTGCGACGCCGCCGAAGCGCACAGTTGCCGCCGCCGTGAAGCATCTGCCGGTGATTGTCACTCTCGTACCGCCAGCGGCAGGACCTGATCTGGGGGAAATCGACTTGACGATCGGTAGCTGCTTTATGCCGCACGACGGCCCGACCAGCGGGATGGAATGGTGGTGGCACCCGGAGAGCAGAATGGCGCAGGCCGCCATCGCGGCCGCCGACGCAGAGCGCAGAGTCAGCGTCTGCCAACCTGATCTGCGCCGACGACACGTTGGTGCCATCTGCGTAACCTCTCTACTGACCCCCCGCCGCAGTTCTTACTGGCTGATTCTCTGCCCGTGTGGAACGAAAGGCCAGGGATTCTCCCGACCCGGCCAGGTGCGGGACCGGGCGGAGGGGAGGCCCGCTGGCCTGGTAACCCTGCCGCCCTGCTTGCGCGGTGTGATCGGGCAAAAAATGTTGCAGCCTGCCGGCCTGGCGCCGGCGAATAATCGGGCCCAGCGACGCAGGCAGGGAGGAAGATTTCGTGATCAGCGAGGTCATGCCGTATGAGAAGCGGTACCTGGACGTGTCCGGCCATGCCATGGCCTACGTCGAGGCCGGGCAGGGAGACCCGATCGTCTTCCTGCACGGCAACCCCACCTCGTCCTACCTGTGGCGGAACATTCTCCCGTACCTCCAGCCGGCCGGCCGGTGCATCGCCCCCGACCTGATCGGGATGGGCGACTCGCACAAGCTGCCCGCGAGCGGGCGCGATTCCTACGCCTTCGCCGAGCACCGGCGCTATCTCGATGCCCTGCTCGACGCCCTCGGCGTGCATGACCGTGTGACCCTCGTCGTGCACGACTGGGGCTCCGCGCTCGGCTTCGACTGGGCGAACCGGCACCGCGGTGCGGTGCGGGGCATCGCCTACATGGAGGCGATCGTGCGGCCCGTCAGCTGGGACGAGTGGTCGCCACAGACCCGGGCGTTCTTCAGGAAGCTCCGCTCCCCGCAAGGAGAGCAGATGGTCCTGGAAGACAACTTGTTCGTCGAGTCGCTGCTGCCGCAGCGCGTCCTGCGCACGCTCACCGACGCGGAGATGGACGCCTACCGGCGCCCGTTCCTCGAGCCGGGTGAGGGGCGGCGGCCCACGCTTACCTGGCCCCGCCAGTTGCCCATCGACGGCGAGCCGGCCGACGTCTGCCAGATCGTGGCCTCCTACGGCCAATGGCTCGCCGCCAGCCCGCTGCCCAAGCTGTTCATCAACGCCGACCCCGGCACCCACTCGGCACAAGAGCGCGCCTTCTGCCGCGGCTGGCCCAGCCAGACCGAGGTGACCGTACCCGGCCTGCACTTCCTCCAGGAAGACTCACCGCACCAGATAGGGCAGGCGCTCGCCCGCTGGAATGACTCCCTCCCCGCCTGAGCGTCGCCCTGCTGATCAGCGGGGTACCGGAGGGGTCGAAAGGATCGCATCGGCGACGAGGCCGGGGGCTTCGCGCGGGGGGAAGTGGCCGACTCCGTCGAGCAGCAGTCGCTGGTAGCCGGCGAGAAACAGGTGTTCCTGGCGGGCGGTGGTGCGCGGGAGGTTGTCGGCGTCGTCTGCTCCGTGGATCACGAGAGTGGGGCGCACGACGGGCGCCGGCCGGGCCAGGCTGTGTTCGATCTGCTCGTAGGCGGGGTCGCCGCGGGCTTCGCCCCACCGGTGCCGGTAGGCGTGGACGGTGATCAGGGGCCAGTCGTCGTTGTCCCAGGATTCGGCCGCCTGCTGGAACCGCGCGGGGTCGAACGCCCAGGAGGGTGACCAGGTGGCCCACAGGTACCGGCAGAAGTCTCGCCGGTCCTCGTGCATGGCGCGGCGGCCGCGTTCGGTGGCGACGAACCATTCGTACCAGTAGGCGTGGGCGAGGTCCCAGTCGAGTGGCGCGCCTGGCCGGTTGGTGGCGTGGCCGGCGGATATGGCGATGATGCGTTCGACGCGGTGCGGGAACAGCGCGCCGACGACATAGGCGGCGCGCGCGCCCCAGTCGTGCCCGGCGAGAACGACATTGTCGAGCGCGAGGGCCTCGAGCAGATCGGCGAGGTCCTTGCCCAGCGCGGCGATCTGGCCGCTGCGGGCCTTCCGGCTGTCGCGGAAACGGGTCTTTCCGAATCCGCGAAGGTAGGGCCGTATCACCCGGTATCCGGCGTCGTGCAGCCTGGGCAGCAGGCCGTCCCAGCAGTGCGGGTCATCTGGCCAGCCGTGCACGGCCACGAATGGCTGGCCATCGGCTCGTCCGCTGATCTCGCAGGCGATCTCCAGGTCGGCGGTGGTGATCATCTCGAGCCGATGGAGCCCGGCTGACCGGGCATTACCGGGTGACATCGCGGACCGGACGGGGCGCCCTTCGGCGAGCCCGGTAATGAGCGGACTTGACTTTATCGCCGCATTGACGCATCCCACACCATCGCCGGGTGGCGTTGCGGGAGATATCAAGATACAAGCGCGTGCAGTCCTCGCCAGCGCACTCCTTGACCCTGTTGATCAGCGGGCTGCCGAGGATCTCGAGCGCGTCACGGGCGAGCACCGAATGGAGCTGGGTGAGATTTCCCGATCGGCGCAGCACGCCTTGATCCAGTGCCAGGCCGAGGGGCGGGCTGGCGGCGGCGGCGTTGAGCAGGTGTATGTCGGCCTGAGAATCCGGCCGGTGACAGATCCGGCCGAGCAGGAGCGTGTAGATCGCTTCCCGAAGCTCCCTGGTCCTGGTCAGCCCGCTGGGGCTGACCGCGACCGGCTCATGCACGAGGCCGGCTTGCCGAGCCCACTCGCTGACATCGGCAGGGCCGGCGAGCAGTTCGATGGGCGCATGGCGGTGCCGGTACATCACCGTGCCGGTGAGGTCGAGCGCGGGCCGTCCGCCCACGAACGTGAACACGTCACCATCTTGACAGGTGACGAAAAAACCAGTCAAGGTGCTGGTCACCACGCGAGCCGGTGATGCGCCGCGGTATCGCCGATGCCGGATCAGAGGCGGTGGCCGCCGGCCGGGGGCGGTCTAGCTGTGGCGGGGCGAGAGCGTAAAACTTGAGTCTTGGGGTCGCCGCCGTCGGCCAGCCGGCGCCGGAATGCGCTGACCGCCGGGAGAGTTGCGGTTTCCTGCGACGAAAGGTCCGCCATGTCCGTGTCAGGTCCCGGTGATCAGGTCCCAGCCGGTCGGCCAGCCGGCGACACGGATCCCGGGATAAGCCGGAACCCGAGCGCTCAGGTCGACCGTCAGGCCCCGGCCGCGGCGGGCGCGCCGCGTGCGGGGTTCGCGTTGCTGCTGTCGCTGGCGATGGCGCAGTTCATGGTCGTGCTGGACTTCACGATCGTCAACGTCGCGCTGCCCTCTATCCAGAGAGACTTGCACGTCGCCACCACGACGCTGCAGTGGCTGGTCAGCGGCTACGCGGTCGCGTTCGGCGGGTTCTTGCTGCTGGGCGGGCGGCTGGCCGACGTCTACGGCCGGGCCAGGCTGTACCGGATCGGCCTGATCTTGTTCGTCGTGTCGAGCATCTCCGGCGGACTGGCGGTCGAGCCGAGCGTGCTGATCGCCTCTCGGGTGGTGGAGGGGATCGGCGCGGCCGTGCTGGCGCCGGCGGGCCTGTCCCTGCTCGTGACGAGCTGGCCGGGGGAGCAGGAACGCAGCCGCGCCCTTGGCACCTACGGCGCGGTCGTGTCGGCGGGCTTCGCGTCCGGCGCGGTGCTCGGCGGCCTGCTGGTCGAGATCAGCTGGCGGCTGGTCTTCTTCGTCAACGTCCCGATCGGCGTCGTGCTGCTGGCCGCCTCGATGCGGCTGCTGCCGCCCGACCCGCCCGGGCACCAGGGGCGGCTGGACATTCCCGGCGCGCTGACCGCGACGGCCGGGGTCGGCCTGCTCGTCCTCGCCGTCGCCCGGGCGGGCGACACGCGGCAGGCCACGCAGCCGGCGCTGCTGGGCGCGGTCGCGATCGTGCTGCTGGCGGCGTTCGTGATCCGGGAACGGAGGGCCCCCGCGCCACTGCTCAACCTGGCGCTGCTGAAAGACCGCGGCATCGCCGGGGCCAACCTGACCCTGATCACGGTCGGCGCCTACAGCGCGGCCCAGGTCCTCTTGGTGACCTTGTACCTGCAGGAGGGGCGGGGGCTCAGTCCACTGCTCACCGGCTTGTGCTTCGTTCCGCAAGCGATCGGGGCGTTTGCGCTGGCCGGACCGGCCGGCCGGTTCGTGCCGAAGCTGGGGCCACGCCGCGCGCTGGCCATCGCCCTGTCCCTCGCGCTGCTGTCCCTCGCCGGGTCGGCCGCCGCGGCGCTGACCGGTTCGCTGGCCGGGCTGCTGGTGTCCCAGTTCACGCTCGGCGTCGCCGCCCGGCTCAGCCAGGTCTCCTCCACCCTGGCCGGCACCCGCGGGCCGGTCGCCGCCCGGTCCGAGGGGACCGCGAGCGCGCTGCTGACGGCCACCCGGCAGTGCGGCTCGGCGCTCGGGGTCGGGATCGTGGCCGCCACGCTGGTCGCCACACATGGCAGCGCGGGCCACCGCACGGCGGTGGCCATGCTGGCGACGGCCGGGTTCGCTCTGATCGGCCTGCTGGCCACCCGGGTCGTGCCGCCCGGCCCGCCGCACCCGCGCAAGCCGGAGCCACAGCACCAGTTCCACCATCTGGCCGGCGGGGTCCCGTACTAGCCGTCTTCGAGCGGTGAGGTCGAACCGGGCGGATTTCTCGGCCCCGGTGCGGACGGCCGCCTCATGCAGGATGGCGGCGTAGGGCCGGCTCTGGCCTTGGGGCTGTCGGCTTGCGGCAGCTCAACCCCGACCGGCAGCACAGTCTCGACCGGCAGCCCAGCGTCCAATTCGCGCTCACGGCTCTTCCGGCGCTTCCGGCCCTTCCACCGTGATCGGCTCGAGGTCGAAGCGAGCTCGGGGAGGGCCCGCCGACCCGGCCCCGGTTTCCGCGTCGCCGGTGGTGGCCGAGGAGGGCCCGGCATGGCTGTCCCAGCGGGCTGGCGGCAGGGATGCGGGCCCGCCGGCCTGGGACTGGCCGGCGGGCTCGCGGGACGGGGCCGGGGGGTGCTGGACGTCGATGACGGTCCGGCCGTCCTGAGTGGTGATGGCGGTGACCTGGAAGCGGGCGCCGCGGTCGAACATGATGGCGTCGGGTGGCGAGCCAGGCACCTCGCGGAGGGAACGGGCCTGTGCCTGGTCGAGGAGGGTAATGCGGTAGATGACCGCCTCGCCGAGCGCGAGGGGCTGGTCGCTGGCGGGCGCCGGCGCGATGAGGGTGATCTGCTCGCCCACGGTGAGCCGGGCTGGGTCGGTCCCGGGCAGGGTCGCGGCGTAGGCGTGGCTGCTGGTGGTGGGGTGCAGGCGCGCCAGGCCGTTGCTGACCAGGCGCTGCCAGGCCTCGTCCCTGATCGCGGCGCTGGCCAGGCCCTCGCTCTCGGCCAGGACGGCGACCAGCTCATTGGCCGCCGCTCGCCTGGGCGCCCCGTTGAGGCTATAGGGGTGGGTATCGAGGTAGGCGAGCGCACGCCGGCGCAGGGCGCTGGCGGTTTGCGGGGGCAGCGACAGGCTGTCGCGGCGGGACAGCTCGCCTGGGCCCCGGTGCGGCAGCCGCACGCGGGTGCCGAACGGGGTTTGCTCGGCGTGCGGGCCGGGGAGGCTGCCTGGTTCGGCCGTCGGTACCGCGCCGGCGGCGCTGCCGCCGGCGGTGAAGAAGGCTTCCTCATCAGGGGTGGGGTCTGGCAGCGGGGTCTGCGCGGCCTCGTGCAGGGTGGCGTCGCCGGTGCTCCCTTGTCGCACGGGGGCGGCCGGGCCCGGTGCTGCCGGTGGTGCGGGGGAAGGCGGCAGCGGGGTGTTCACGGCCTGCGCCAGGGTGTCCAGCTGCTGCTGGCGGTCCAGGGCGCTGGTGATGGCGTCCTGGTAGTCCCCGACGGCGGCGTGCAGCGCGTCCAGGCTGGCGGTGATGGCGGTGACCGCGCCGGGGGCGAGCAGGTCGGGCTCGGCGGTGATCGCGGCCTGCGCCTGCCCGGCGGCGCCGGTGACACGGTTGCGGGCGCCGTTCAGGCCGCCGGTGATCGCGGCGGGCTCCTGGCCGCCAGGGCGGGGCTCGGGGTCGGGGAGGGTGATCTGCGCCAGTGCCTGGGTGTGCCCGCCGATGATCGCGCCGACATGATCGGTGATGGCATCGGCCAGGTCGCCGCGCAGGGCGGCCTCCAGGTCGGCGAGCGCGCCGCGCAGGCCG
>JASHUI010000048.1:0-7491 GCA_030040095.1 Streptosporangiaceae bacterium
GCGGCGATCCTCATGCCGGCCGTCGCGGCCGGCACCGCCACCGTGGCGGCCGGTACCGCCGCCGTGGCGGCCGGGCCGGCCAATCCGAATGGCGGCAACGGCGGGGACGAGACCGGCTGCTGTGGCTGACCCTGACCGGTAGCCGGGTGCGCCGGAATGGTGCGGTCACCCGCGGTTTACCCAGCGTTACCGCACCCGCGTCCAGCAGGACTTTCCTGTTAGGAGAGGTCGGGTACTGTTAATAAGTGTGCGGACCCGCGCATCCGCCATGGTAGGCAGGGATGATGAGCTCCATGCGGTGAGGCACGCGCTGGAGGAAGCCAGGCTCGGCCGGGGCGGCGCGGTGTTCGTCGTTGGCGAAGGCGGCATCGGCAAGTCACGGCTGGCCGTGGCGGCCGCGGATCTCGGCTTCGCCGTCGATATGAGCATCCTGCGCGGCCGAGGCAGCGCGATCGGCCCGATGGTCCCGTTCCGTTCGCTGACCGAGGCGCTGATGTCCCTGGCGCGCGCGGGCCAGGCGATCGACATGAGCGCGCTGGGCCCGTACCGTCCGGTCCTGGCCCGGCTGATCCCCGACTGGGGCACGCCCTCGGTCACCGATGACGGCGGCGTACTGGTGGTGCTGGCCGAGGCGGTGCTGCGGCTGGCCGCACTCGCCGGCCGGGGCCGCGGCTGCCTGTTGATCCTGGACGATCTGCAGGACTCGGACGCCGAAACCCTGGCCGTCGTCGAGTACCTGGTCGACAACCTGGGCCAGCAGCCGACGATGCTGCTGAGCACGGTCCGCGCGGATCCGGGCCCGGCGCTCGACCTGGCCCGGTCCGCGGCTCAACGTGGTTCTGGCGTGCTCATCGAGTTGAACCGGCTCGGCCTGGCGGACGTGCGCCGGCTGGCCGCCTCGTGCCTGCGCTGCGAGCAGGAGGACGTCCCCGACCAGGTCGCCGAGCAACTGTGGGCGGCCAGCGCGGGCATCCCGCTGATCGCGGAAGAACTGCTCAGCGGAATGCTCCAGGGCGGATTGCTGGTCCGGGACGGCGCGGGCTGGCGGGTGACCGGCGAGATGCGGGCCAGGGTGTCCACCACGATGGCCCGGGCCATAGCCGGGCGGCTCGAGTCCATCGGCGCGCAAGGGCGGGACCTGCTTTCGGCGGCCGCCCTGCTTGGCCGTCGCTTCCCTGTCGCCGTCGTGCAGGCGGTCAGCGGCCTCGGCGACCGCGAGCTGCTGAGTCATCTGCATGCCGACCAGACGAGCCAGCTCGTCGCACCGGACGAGGAGACGCCGGACTGGTACGCCTTCCAGCACCCGCTCATCGCGGACGTGCTCCTGACCTTGCTCACCCCGGCCGAGCGCGCGCGGCTCGCCCAGCAGGCCGCGGACGCGGTGGAAGCCGTCTACCCCGGCCTGCCGGGAGAATGGTGCCAGATCTCGGCCACGCTGCGCCTGCAGGCAGGCGATCCGGCCTTGGCTGGCCGGCTCTTCGCGGAGGCAGGCCGCCGCGCTTTCGCCCAGGGCGCGGCCAACTCGGCGGTCACGCTGCTGGACAGGGCGCTCGAGCTGCTGGCCCGGGACGGCGACGGGCAGGTCCGGGCGGATGCCTTCGCCACCCTGCTGTACGCGCTGGTCGAGGCGGGCGAGGTGGAGCGGGCGGTCGCGTCGGCCGCTGAACTCGAGCAGGTTACCGGCCTGCTGGACCGGCGGACGCGGGCCCAGTTGCACACCAGGCTCGCCTGGGCCGCCATGGTGGCCGGCCGGACCCGTGACGGATTGGCCCAGGTGGACATCGCCCGGACGCTGCTCGGGCCCGACGCGCCCGATCAGGACACCGCACCGATCGACGTGGTTGCCGCGCACCTCACGCTGGACCTGCCCGGGCCGGATCAGGTCCGGAAGGCCGAGGCCCTGGCCCGCCGGGCGACGGCCGTGGCCGAGGCCGCGGAGCTGCCGGTCGTCGCGTGCCAGGCCTGGCAGCTTCTGGGTGCGCTCAGCCGGTCCCGGGATCCGGATGAGGCGACCGCCTGCCTGGAGCAGGCCCGGCGGCTCGCGGTGCGGCACCATCTGCCGATCGAGGAGATCCACGCCCTGATCAGGATGGGCAACGATGACGCCCTGCGCGACGGCGGCCTGAGCCGGCTCGAGCAGGTCCGGAGGCAGGCATCGCGGCTCGGCGCCGTAACGGTCCGCTATCAGGCGGAGGCGAGCATCGCCCTGCAGGCCATCCTGCGCGGCGACTTCGCGGTCGCCGAGGAGCTCCTCGACCAGGTGCTCCAGTCCACCATGCGGCTGAGGCTGATGGAGACCACGCGGTACGCGTTATTGCTGCGAGCCATCCTCGGTGCCCACCGGGGCAGGCGGCGCGAGATGGATGCCGCGTTCGCGGAGCTGCGGCACTGGGCGGGTGATCATGCGCAGTACGTTCCCCGGGCGCATGGCCTGGCCCGGGCCTGGTGCGCGCTGCTGGAGGAGAACCGTCCCCGGGCGCTGCACGAGCTGGACCTGGCGGTTGCCGCCGAGGAGCGGAGCCCGACGATCTTCCAGCTGTCCGGGCGGTACGGCCTGCGCCTGCTGTTGCGGGTCCTTGGCGGGGCGGCGGACCTGTCGGAGTACCAGGCGACCACCGAGCCGCCCGTCAGCCGGCTGCGGTGGCAGTGGCAGTTCGCGCTGTTCGCCGGCGCCGTGCTGGCCGGCCGTGCGGGACGGGCGGGCGAGGCGTCCGCGGCCGTAGCCGAGGCGGTGCAGGTCGCCGCCCCGTATCCCACGGGCCGCTACATAGGGCTCCGGCTGGTCAGCGAGGCAGCGGTCGCGGACGGCTGGGGCACACCGGTCGAATGGCTGCGGGCCGCCGAGGAGTACTTCCACACCGGCGAAGTGCCGGCGGTGGCGAGCGCCTGCCGGGCGCTGATGCGCCGCGCCGGAGCCCCCGTCGCCCAGCACCGCGACGGCATCGAGGGGGTCCCGCCCACGCTGCGCATGGCGGGCGTGACCGTTCGCGAGCACGAGGTCCTGCGTCTGCTCGTGGATCGCCTCAGCAACCGCGAGATCGCGTCGCGATTGCACCTATCGCCGCGCACCGTCGAGAAGCACGTGGCCAGTCTGCTCATCAAGACCGGCCAGCCAGACCGGATTGCGCTGAGTGAGTTCGGATCGGCCACGCTGACGTGACTCGGGGCGTTGATCGCTTCGATGGCCCGGCGCAGGTCGCCGCGGGCAATGTCGCGCGGCGCCTCGCGGCTACGCCGGCACCAGGCTGAACTCCTGGGCGCCGGTGCCGTTGCAGGTGTACTGCTGGAGCTGGACGCCACTGCTGGTAGACGCCCCGGGGGTGTCTACGCACAGGCCTGAGTTGTCGGCCACGAAGTTGTAGTAGCCGCTGGTCTGGATGTAGGCGGCGAACAGCTCGTTGGTGTTGCCGGTGCCCCCGTAGTTCCAGATCTGGAGCAGGTCGCCAGAGGCCGTGGCCCCGACGCCCCCGGTGATGTTCCAGCTCTCGCCCTCGCTCTGGGCGTTGTCGTTGAGCACCTCGTAGTAGCCGGGGGCCACGGGCACGAACTGCCAGAGCTGGCTGGTGGCCCCGGTGCAGGCCAGCTGCTCGACCGCGGTGCCGTTGGATGTGCCGCCGCCGGCGGCGCTGGCGCACAGGCCGGAGTTCTCATTGACCACCTCGTACCAGGCCGAGGTATTGATGCTCGAATCGTCGCTGGCAAAGCTCATGAAGTGCAGGTTCCAGCCGGGATTGTCCTGGTCGACGATCAGGGTCTGGGTGCCGGCGGGCAAAGTGACGTTGGCTGTCACCGTCGTCCAGTCCTGCCAGCCACCGGTCTCGGGGGCGTTCACGTCGCCCGACAGGTTCGTGCCGGACGCGCTGGCGATATGCAGGGCATCAGTCACCCCGCTGGGGGAGGCCAGGCGCAGGCTGACGGTGTAGGTACCCGCGGCCGCCACGTTGACCGTATAGCGGAACCACTGCTGCGAGCTCGTCCAGCCGAGGTCGTAACCCGCGCCGGTTCCGGTGGTGTCCTGGCTGTCGGTGGTGGCTTCGAGATCCACCCCGTCGGAGCGGTAGCTGTTGGCCGTGCCGTTGACCGAGGTGACGTTGTAGGCAACCCCTGGGCCGCCAGTGTCGTAGTTGGCCGCTTGCACCGTGCCGGGAACGGCGGCCGGAACGCCGCCGAACGGCTCCTCCGGGCTCACAGAGCTGCCGCTGGCCATGACGAGGAACTGGTTGAACGACCACCAGTAGCTTGTGTCCGCGGCCGTCAGGACCACGCGCACGTACTGGGCCGTCTGGGTTGTGAAGCTGGCGATGTCCGGCGTGGCGACGCCGCCGCACGTGGCGACGGTCGTCCAGGTGCTCCCGTTGCTCGACACCTGAACCTGGTAGCCGGTGGCATAGTCCGTGGGCGAGCCCGGCGAGGCCATCTCGACCTCGTTGAACGTCCGCGGTGAGCCCATGTTCACTTCGTAGGTGAGTCCGGCGGCCTGATCTTCGTCGCTGCTGAACCTGGTGAGGCTCGTGCCGTTGGCGGCATTGGTGATGGCGTTCTGCGGTGCGTCCGTGGCACCCGAAGGTGCACTGGTGCTGGCAGTAAAGCCCGTTTCGCTGAGTTCCGACTCGTCTGTGCCCGACGCACCGCAACTGGTGGCGCTGCCGCCGACGACCCACTCGAACGAGACGCTGTTCTCGTACCCTTCGGTGTCGGTGGCGGTCACGGTGACCACGTCACTCTCCTGGTAGAGAGCGGTGCCGGTTATGTCGCCGGTCGACGGGTTGAGGTAGAGCCCCGCCGGCAGCCCGGTAGCGGTGTAGCTCAGGCTCTGGCCTGAGGCCGAGTCGGTGGCGCTCAGCTGCAGGTTGACCGCACCGCCGGCCGCCGTGGACTGGTTGCCCGGGCTGGTGACCGTGACGGTGTCGGGGCCAACGGCGCTGGCCAGCGTGAGCGACCCGGTGAGGGGCAGGCTGGCCGACGAGTCACCGACGCCGATGGCATAGGTGCCGGCGGGCGCCGTCCACCCGCCGCCATCGGGGTCCGGGCCCGACCAGGCCGACGGATAGGTGCCGGCCCCCGGCCCGCCCCAGTAGGTGAGGTCGTGCACCGGAACGCTGAAGGTGACGGTCGTAGACGCGCCGGCGTTGAGATTGACGCGCTGGAAGCCTTTCAGCTGCCACGGCGGCTCGCCGGTGCTCGAGGGATCCCCGATGTACAGCTGGGCTACGTCGGCGCCGGAACGGCTGCCGGTATTGGTCACCGTGGCGCTGACGGTCGCCGTTCCGGCGGAGTTGAAGCCGGTCACCGACAGGTTGGAGAACGAGAACGTCGTGTAGGAAAGCCCGTACCCGAAGGGGAACAACGGAGTCTGGTCGGTGGACTGGTACCAGCGATACCCGACGTCAATGCCCTCGTTGTACTGGAGCTGGCCGTACTCACCGGGGAATTCCTCAGGGGTGGAGGCCGGGACCTGCGACAGGCTGGCGGGGAAGGTAACGGGCAGGTGGCCGGAAGGGTCGAAGCTTCCGAACAATACGTTGGCCAGCGCCGTGCCGTCTTCCTGTCCGGGATACCAGGCTTCGACAACCGCGGCCACCGACGACAGCCACGGCATGGTGACGGCCGAGCCAGAATTGAGCACCACAATGGTGTGAGGGTTGGCGGCGGCAACGGCACTGATAAGGCTGTCCTCGGTGGTGCCGAGGTCGATGCTGCTGAGGTCCGAGCCCTCGGTCTCGTCGTAGCCTGCGAAAACGACGGCCACGCTGGCCGACTGAGCGGCGGCCACGGCCGAGGACTGGCTGGAGCCGCTGTTGTACGTGATCGTCGCTCCCGGTGCTGCCGCCTGGATGCCGGCCAGCGGGCTGACCGGTGCCGTAGAGGCGTTAACGCAGGCGCTGCCGCCGCCCGAGTAGGGGTACACGTTGCCGGGGCTGCCGTAACTGCAGTTCTGATCGGACAGGCCGGGGTTGGCGTTGGTGCCGATCACCGCGATGGAACCCACGGAGCCGGCGCTGAGCGGCAGCAGGCTACCGGAGTTCTTCAGGAGCACCGTCCCTTCCTCCGCTACCTGCAGGGCGGTGCTGACGTGGGCCGCGGTGCTCACCGTGGCGCCGGTCGACCCGGTGTTGCCCGTGTTCATCACGCCCGAGTTGAACAACTCGGTCAAGATCCGCTCGACGGCGTCGTCGAGGTAGTCCCTGGGCACCGAGCTGCCTATGGCGCTGGAAAGATCCGAGCCGAAGTAGTTGTCGGTGCCGGGCATGTCCATGTCCTCGCCGGCCTCGATGGCCGGGGCCGTGCTCTGGGTAGCCGACCAGTCGGACGTGACAAAGCCCTGAAAGCCGAGCTGGTTGTCGAGGTCACCTAAGAGGTAGTCCTGCTGGCATGCGGGCGAGCCATTGGGCCAGCTGTAAGCGCACATGGCCGAATCCGCCCCGGCGTTGACCGCGGCCTGGAAGGCGGGCATGTATATCTCCTGCATGGCCCGTTCCTGCACTACGTCGTCGTCGGAGGAGGTGTTGCGGTTCGTCTCGTTGTTGTAGACGGCGTAGTGCTTCACCTGGTCGATAATGCCCTGGCTCTGCACCCCTTGTACGTAGGCGGCTGCCATCTGGCCGGCCAGGTACGGATCCTCGCCCAAGGACTCGAACGCCCGCCCCCAGCGCGGGTCCCGCACGATGTTGACCGTCGGCCCGAGATTGACGTTGGCCCCCTTCCCGGCCTCCTCCGAGCCGACCACCGCCCCGTACTGCTGCTCGAGGCCGGTGTCCCAGGAGGAGGCGGCGGCCACCGGAGCCGGCAGCTGGGTTACCCCGCTGAGGCCGTCGCCCACGCCCTGGGGGCCGTCCTGAAGGTTGACCGAGGGTATGCACAGCGCCGCGATGGCGGGCACATTGCCGACATAGCTGCCACTGGCCCCGTAGACCAGCTGGAGTTCCTGCGCTTGCGACATGTCGGCCATGACCTCTTCGACCCGCTGGCTGACGGGCGCGGTCGAGCCCACCCAGGGGCACGACGCCGCCGCGGCCTTGCCCATCAGGCCGGGGCTGACCACGGAACTGAGCGCGACAACCGTGGCGCCGGCGGCGACCAGGGCAATGAGGGCTCGCTTGCCAGAGACCCCGTCGCGCCAGATGGACGAGGTGCGGGTGTTGGCCATGTGCTTCCTCGTTAGTTATGAGGCCAGGTTAACTTGCCTATTTATTCCCTATAAGTATGGTAATAGGCGCAGAGTGGACGTCAATAGGCGCCGTTTTCAGCGATCGGCGCAGGCAAATGGCTCTGCCTCGATTCCACCGCGTAGTTTCTGGTGATCGTTTCTTTCCCCCGAGTTGGGCCAATTTGGTGCCCCGAGTTGTTCACCGGAACGCCAGGCCACCTGCTGGCCGCCGCGGTCACAACGTGGCGAGCACCTCCAGGCGTACCGCCGCGGCCGCTGCCTCCAGGTCGGCGGCGCATCGCGCGGCCGTGTCGGCGACCACGGTGACAAACGCGTACCGGCTC
>JASHUI010000391.1:0-2982 GCA_030040095.1 Streptosporangiaceae bacterium
TGTTCGGCTTCCTGGCCGACAGCCGGGGCCTGGCCGTGTCCCTGGCGGTCCTGGCCGTGCTGCCGCTGCTCTCGCTGGCGCTGGCGGGCCGGCTCCGCGAGCCGCGGCCGTCTCGCGCCTGACCGCCGCGCCTGGCCCGCTCACCCCCCCGGCGACAGCCAGCGCCGGAAGAAGCCGGCCTGGGCCCGCAGCATCCCGGCGATGACCGGGGGCTGCCAGACCATGTGCGTCACGCCGGGCAGCATCAGCACCTCGTGCTGGCGGGACGCGGCCAGCAGTTCGGCCGACAGCAGCAACGCATGCCGCGGATGCACGTTGTCGTCGGCCAGGCCGTGGATCAGCAGCAGCGGCCGGCGCAGCCCGGAGGCCAGCGGCAGCAGTGAGGTCCGCTGGTAGACCTCGGGACGCAGGTCGGGGTGGCCCAGATAGCGCTCGGTGGCCGCGGCGTCGTAATAGCGCCAGTCGCTGACCGGGGCTCCGGCGACCGCGGCATGGAACACGTCGGGCCGGCGCAGCACGGCCAGCGCCGACAGGTATCCACCGAACGACCATCCTCGGATGCCGACCCGCGCCGCGTCGAGCTCCCCTGGATGCCGGGCCATTACGCTCTCCAGCGCCGCCACCTGGTCATCCAGCGCTGGTGTGGCCACGTCCAGATGGAACGCGCGCTCCCAGGCAGGGCCCCGGCCCGGCGAACCCCGGCCGTCGGCCACCACCACCGCGAAGCCCTGGTCGGCCAGCCACTGTGGCTCGCTGAACAGCCGGCGCGCCTTCAGCACCTGCTGGCTGGGCCCGCCGTACGGCGCCATCAGCACCGGCAGCGGGCCCGGCGGGCGCAGGCCGTCCCTGGGCAGGATCACCGCGGTCCGAAGCTCCCGCTCGCCGGCCCGCAGCAGCGTCACCTCCGGGGCGAACGCCGGTTCCCTCGGCAGCGACCCGGTCGTGGCCAGCAGGCGCTTGCCGCGGTAGACGCGCACGGCGACCCCGTCGCTGTCAAGCGTCTCGGACGTGACCGCGAGCAGGTCGCCCGCGGCGACGCCGCCGTGCACCCCCGGCTCCGGGGTGAGCCGCTCGATCTCGCCGGTGGCGTGATCGAGCGCATACAGGTGCTGCTCGGTCGCCTCGGTCGTCGCCCGGAACACCGTCCGCGCGCCGACCGAGATCACGCCGCAGACCTGGAGCCCGGCCGGGGTGACCGGCTGGTCCCCGGCGAAGAGCCGGTAGGTGTCTTCGCAGATCGCGGACCGCAGCAACCGGCCGTCGGGCAGCCAGCGCGGCGTGCCCGGCATGAGCTGGAGCCAGGCCGGGTCGGTGTCGGCGTGCACCAGCGTGGTCTGGCCGCTGACCGGGTCGACCGTCCGGATCTCGGCCAGGTGGTGGTCCCGGGCCAGCAGCGCGAGCGTCGGCCCGTGGCCCTGCTCCCAGCTCACCGACTCCAGGTAGGGCAGCCGCTCGTCCGGGGCACCGGCGACGTCCGCCGCAGGCCCGTCCAGCCGGGCCAGGACCAGGCGCACCAGGGCGTTCGGGGTCCCGGCGCGCGGATAGCGCTGGCGGAGCGGCGCCTGCTCGTTGTAGGCGGGATCGCCGAGCCAGCACGACGTCACCTCGCCGGTGTCCACCTTCGCCACCAGGAGCTGCCGGCCGTCGGGACTCCACCAGAAGCCGTGGTGGCGGCCCAGCTCCTCGGCCGCGGCGAACTCGGCCGCGCCGTAGCTCACGTCGGGGTCGTCGTCGCCGAGCTCGGCGATCGGCGTCCCGTCCAGCCCGACCACGCGCAGGGCGCCGTCGTCCAGGTAGCCGACCGCCGCCCCGGTCGGGTCGATCTGCGGGTCCACGCACGGCCCGGCCGCCGGCACCTCCCGGGCCTCGCCGGTGGCGAGGTCGCAGGCGAACAACCGGCCGGACAGCGCGAACACCGCCGTCCGGCCCCGGCGATCGGTCGAGTAGGCCACGATCCCGCGGGCCGACTCGCGCAGCCGCTCCCGGCGCCGCAGCTCGGCGGCGGGGATCTGCTCGGCCGCTCGGCCCAGCAGCGCCAGGGGATCGGCCAGCAGGCGCTCCTCCCCGGTGCTCAGGTCGAGGCTCCACAGGGCGGTGACCGGGTCATCGACGGCCAGCGCGCGCAGGAACAGCAGCCGCTGGTCCTCGGCAAACAGCATCAGATTCCGCGGCCGGCCCAGGCTGAACCGGCGGCTCGCGGCGTAGCTGGCCAGTACCTCGTCGGGGGTCACGGCGGTCACCGCGGGCGGGTTTCGGCGGGCGTCATGCTAAATGATCTTAAACGGGGCATCGCCCCGTCCAGCGACCCTGCCCCGCCCGGTGGTCGCGCGTGCCCTATCGTCAGGGCATGACCGTAACTGGCTCCGCGCAGGGCGGTCCCGGGCTCGCCCAGGAACGCCGCATTCTCACCGAGATCCCCGGGCCCGCGTCGCGGGAGTTGCTCGAGCGCCGGCAGCGTAGCGTCGCCCGCGGCCTCAGCCATGTCCTGCCGGTGTTCGTGACCGCGGCCGGTGGCGGCGTGGTGGTGGACGCCGACGGCAACTCGCTGATCGACTTCGGCTCCGGCATCGCCGTGACGTCGGTCGGCAACAGCGCCGAACTCGTCGTCGGCCGGGTCACCGAGCAGGTGGCCCGGTTCACGCACACCTGCTTCATGGTCGCGCCCTACCAGGGATACGTGGAGGTCTGCGAGGAGCTGAACAGGCTGACGCCGGGCGACCACGACAAGCGCTCCGCGCTGTTCAACTCCGGGGCCGAGGCGGTCGAGAACGCCGTCAAGATCGCGCGCAAGGCGACCGGCCGGACCGCGGTGGTGGTCTTCGACCACGCCTATCACGGGCGGACCAACCTGACGATGGCCATGACGGCCAAGAACATGCCCTACAAGGACGGCTTCGGGCCGTTCGCCTCCGACGTCTACCGGGTGCCGATGGCCTACCCGTTCCGCTGGCCGGGCGGCCCCGAGGCCTGCCGCAAGCGGGC
>JASHUI010000392.1:0-3277 GCA_030040095.1 Streptosporangiaceae bacterium
GAGCCCAACCACGCGTGGCTGGAGAGTCACGGCGTGATCCCGGTCAGCTACAGCGGTGCGGACGGCCTCGCGGACCGTATTCAGGCCGCGGCGGGCGGCCAGGTGGACGCCTTCCTGGACACCGTCGGCGGCGGCTACGTCGAGCTGGCGGTGGGGCTCGGGGTCCGTCCGGAGCGGATCGACACCATCGCGGACTTCTCGGCCGGGAGGACGTACGGGGTCAAGACCGACGGCAGCGCCGCCGGGGCGAGCGCCGAGGTGCTGGGCGAGCTGGCCGGGCTGGTCGACCAGGGCAAGCTCGAGATCCCGATCGCGCATGTCTACCCGTTGAGCCAGGTCCAGGACGCCTATAAGGAGCTGGAGCGCGGGCACACCCACGGCAAGATCGTGCTGCGCCCCTGAGCTGCCGGGGTTCGGTTACCTGTAGGCCGAGATGCCGGTGATCGCCTGGCCCAGGGCCAGTGTGTGGATCTCCTCGGTGCCCTCGTAGGTGAGCACCGACTCCAGGTTGTTCGCGTGCCGGATCACCGGGTACTCCAGGGTCACCCCGTTGGCGCCGAGCACGGTCCGGGCCTGCCGGGCGATGTCGATCGCGGTCCGGACGTTGGCCATCTTGCCCAGGCTGACCTGTTCCGGGGTGATCTTCCCTGCCTCCTTCAGCCGCCCCAGGTGCAGCGCGAGCAGCTGGGCCCGGGACAGGTCGGCCAGCATCCAGGCCAGCTTGGCCTGGGTCAGCTGGAAGCCGCCGATCTTGCGCCCGAACTGTTCCCTGGTGCGCGCGTACTCGGCGGCCGCCAGGTAACACGACCGCGCCGCCCCCGTCACCCCCCACACGATCCCGAACCGCGCCTCGGACAGGCAGGACAGCGGCCCGCGCAGCCCGGTGACACCGGGCAGCACCGCGTCGGCGGGCAGCCGCACCTCGTCGAAGTGCAGCTCCGAGGTGACCGACGCGCGCAGCGACAGCTTCTTGTGGATGTTGCGCGCGGTGAAGCCGCGCGCTCCGCGGGGCACGAGGAAGCCCCGGATCCCGTCCGGCGTCGAGGCCCAGACGACGGCGATGTCGGCTATCGACCCGTTGGTGATCCACATCTTGGTGCCGGAAAGGACCCAGTCGGTCCCGTTCCGCGTCTGCGCATGGGTGGTCATGCTGGACGGATCGCTCCCGTGATCGGGCTCGGTCAGCCCGAAGCAGCCGATCGCCTCGCCCGCCGCCATTCGCGGCAGCCATTCCTGCTTCTGCTCCTCCGACCCGTACTTCCAGATCGGGAACATGGCCAGCGAGCCCTGGACCGAGACCAGGCTGCGCAGCCCGGAGTCGGCGGCCTCCATCTCCCGGCAGGTGACGCCGTAGGCGACCGGTCCCATGCCCGCGCAGCCGTAGCCCTTCAGGTGCATGCCGAGCAGGCCGAGCTTGCCGAGTTCCGGTGCGAGCTCGCGGGGGAGCGTTCCGGCCTCGAACCAGTCGGCGATGTACGGCATGATCTTGTCCGCCGCGAAGTCCCTGACGGTGTCGCGGACCAGGCGCTCCTCGTCGTTCAGCTCGTCGTCGATGCGGAGCAGGTCGCTGGGAGCGCTGTCGGTGCTTGGCGGCATGGCCGGTCCTCTCTTGTTGCTTCGCCGACAGGGTATGCGGGTGCCCGCTGAACTGTCCTCACCAGGAGCCGGATCGGGCATGATGGCAGGCATGAGCGACCTGAACGGCAGCAAGATGCTGGTGCGCACGCGTGACGGCCGCATCGTGGCGGGCGTGTGCTCTGGACTTAGCCAGTACTTCGGCATCGATGCCAACCTGATCCGCGCCATCCTGGCCGTGGTCACCGTCTTCTCGGCCGGGTTCGGCGCGCTGGCGTACCTGGCCGCGTGGGTGGTGATCCCCGAGGAGGGCGAGAAGTCGTCCATCGCGGAGAACCTGGTCAACAAGAACCGGCGCCCCTAGGGGCACGGGAGGTTCGAGACGGCGCGGGTCCCTGGCTGGCCGGGTCCGGCGATCGCCGGGTCCTGCTTTGGCCCGGTCCCGCCCCGTCGTGAGATGGCGTCGCGCAACTTCCGTCCGTTTTATCCCCTTTACGGCCAGCCCGTGCGTGATCGTGGGGCATGGCACACATAGAGCGCACCTGGTGCATCCCGATCACGGTGAGGCAGCGGTTCCGCTGAGGTAACGTAGCTGGTCCGCCGGCTTGTGAAGATCGGCGTCTGGGCCATGCGCTTTGCCGGCACCGTGGTTCGTCCCCTATGCTGGGGCGGTCCCCGACGGCGGGCGCCACGGGTCACGGCGGCGATGGCCGTCGAGCCCTCATCGTCTAGCGGCCTAGGACACCGCCCTTTCAAGGCGGCGGCACGGGTTCGAATCCCGTTGGGGGCACCGCTGGCAGCCAGCCAGCGCAGCATGGTCCTGTAGAGCAGCTCGGAGTGCTCGCCACCCTGTCAAGGTGGAGGTCGCGGGTTCAAATCCCGTCAGGACCGCTCGGGTCAGCGGCGCCTGGGCTCCGGTCGGCGCCGGTGCCGATGCCCAGACAAGGTCAGGTAGCTCAGTCGGTACGAGCGTCCGCCTGAAAAGCGGAAGGTCGGCGGTTCGACCCCGCCCCTGACCACTCGATCCCGGAGCGTTCGTTAGCCCTCTCACCTGCGAGAACGCAGGAAGAGAGGGAATCGCCATGGCGCAGACCGCGCTCTCGCGTTCCAAGAAGCCCACAAAAAGCCCACAACTGACCCTCGTGGAGGGCGGGAACGCCGGGCCCGGCAGGTCCCGCGGTCGCCGCGCGTTACGAGCCGGTCCCCTTGTCGCCGGTGACGTCCGGGAGGGCACTCGCGGCCAGGGTCGTGTGGTGGTGGAGGTGGACGGGGGGATCACGGTGTACCCGGCGCGGCGGGCGGGGGAGCGGTGGCGGGCGGTGTGGTATGAGGACGGGCAGCGCCGTCAGTGCCAGGGCGCGTCGGAGGAACGCCTGGCCGGGCGGCTGGTGAAGATCCGGGAGCGGCTGGCTGCGGACGCGCCGGGCCTGGAGCGGCCCGGCGCCGAGCTGATCGCCTTCTACCTGTCCCCCGACCGGCTGCCCGCCGACCGGCCGTGGTCGCGTAAGCACGCCGACACCCAGGCCCGGCTCTGCAGGAGGTTCCTGGCCCCGGTCATCGCCCGCCTGGCGTGCCAGGACATCACCGCCGGCCACATGCAGGCCGCCGTCAACGCCGCCCCCACCCCGGGGGAAGGCACCCGGGTCCGCCGCTGCATCTCCGCCCTGGTCACCGCCGGGATCACCGGCGGCTACCTGACCAG
>JASHUI010000393.1:0-5957 GCA_030040095.1 Streptosporangiaceae bacterium
CGGCTCCTTGGCCGGGTTCAGCAGGCGGGCGGCACGGGCGGCGGTGTGCAGGTAGTGGTCGAGGACCCGGCCGGTGGCCTCGCGCCGGGCGGCGTCGCTGTCGGTGTGCCGGGCCTGCTCGGCGGCGTAGGCGCGCAGCAGGTCGTGGAAGGCATACCGGCCGGGAACGTGCTCGGCGATCAGGTGCGCGCGGGCCAGTTCGCCCAGCAGTCGGCGGGCGTCGGCCTGTCCTATTCCGGCGAGGCTGGCGGCGGCGGGAACGGTGATGTCGGGGCCGGGGTGGATGCCCAGCAGCCGGAACATCCGCGCGGCCTCGCCGGTGAGCTGGCGGGTGGACCAGGAGAACACCGCGCGGACCGCGGCGCGGGGGTCCCCGGCCACGTCGAGCAGGTCCAGCCGCTTTTGCTCGTCGGCCAGGTCGGCGACCAGATCGGTGAGCGGGACACCGGGGCGGGCGGCGGTCAGCTCGGCGGCCACGCGCAGCGCCAGGGGGAGCCGGGCGCAGCGGCGGGCCAGCTCGGCGGTGGCGTGCGGATCGGCGCGGGCCGGCTCGCCGATCAGCTCGCTGAGCAGGGCGACCGCCTCTCCCATCGGGAGCAGGTCCAGGTCCAGGCGGACGGCACCGTCATGGGCCACCAGGCCGGCCAGCGTGTCGCGGCTGGTCACCACCACGGCGCACCCAGGGGTTCCGGGCAGCAGCGGCCGGACCTGCTCGGCAGCGCTGGCATTATCCAGCACCGTCAGCATCCGCTTGCCCGCCAGCAGGCTGCGGTACCGGGCCGCCCGCTGGTCTTGCCCGGGCGGGATGTCGGGGCCGGGCACGCCCAGGGCGCGCAAGAACCCGGCCAGTGCGTCGGCCGCGGCGACCGGCCGGGCCACGTCATACCCGCGCAGGTTGACATAGAGCTGCCCGTCCGGGAAACGTCCGGCCACCTGGTGCGCCCAGTGCACGGCCAGGGCGGTCTTGCCCACTCCCGCGGTCCCGCCGATCGCGCTGATCACCAAGACCCCCTGCGCGGGCTCATCCAGCAGCCGGGTAAGCGCCGCGAGTTCGCCGGCCCGGCCGGTGAAATGCCGCACGGCGGCGGGCAGGTCCTGGGGCACGACTCGCCCCGCGCCGTCCGTGGGCCGCTGCGGCCCGGAGAGGTCCAAGGCGGGATCGGCGGCGAGGATCTGCTCGTGCAGGGTCCGCAGCTCCCTGCTGGGTTCGGCACCGAGCTCCTCGATCAGGACCCGGCGGGCCGCCTGGTAGGCGGCCAGCGCCTCGGCCTGGCGGCCGTCGCGGTACAACGCGAGCATCAGCAAGGCGTGCAGGTGCTCGCGCAGCGGATCGGCGCACGCCAGGCGCCGTAGCTCCCCGGTCAACTCGGCGTGCCGCCCCAGGTGCAGGTCCGCCTCGATACGGATCTCCAGGGCCTGCAGCCGCAGGTCCGCCAGCCGCGGCACCTCCCGCACGGCCAGCAGCTCCGACTCCACATCCGCCAGCGGCTCGCCCCGCCACAGCGCCAGCGCCGCGCGCGCCTGAGCGCCTGCGGTGTCCCACGAGCCGTCCCGGGCCGCCTGCCGCGCCGCGCCCAGCAAGACCTCGAACCGGGTCAGGTCCAGCTCACCGGCCGCCACGCTGATCACGTAGCCGCGTGGCTGGGTCGTGATCCGGGAACGGTCCTCGTCTCCCAATGCCTTCCGCAGCCGCACCACGTAGTTCTGCACAGTCAGCCGCGCCGACGGCGGCGGCGCGGTCCCCCACAGCGTCTCGGCCAGATCCTCCAACGCCACCACCCGGTTGGCGTTCAGCAGCAGCGCCGCGAGCACCGCTCGCTGCTTACCCGCCGGCACGGTCACGACCGCGTCACCGCGGCGCACCGCTAACGGCCCGAGCAGGCAGAACTCCATCCCCATCACCACCTGTCGTGATGCCCCGGTGCAGATCGAATGCTAACGCGGTGCGGACGGCATGGGTAAGCCTCGGCATAGAGCAGCGCGCGCCCACGTCATCAGCGAGATGGACAGCACAACGGTCGGCGATTACTGGTCAGCCGACCTGGAACAGTTCACGGCGCACTTGTTCCGCAGGCTCAGGCAAGATGACCTAGGTTCGTGACGGGATGACGGGAGCGGGGCATCGGTGGACGCGAGCGAGGATCCCAACGTAGATCGGCCGTGTTGCTGCGAGGCGGAGCACTTTACCGAGACTGAGGTCAAGGTACTGTGCCTGGTGGCTGAAGGGCTCAGCAACTCAGAGATCGCCGGGCGCATGAGCGTTAGCGGCCACACGGTGGACCGCCACGTGACCCAGATGCTCCGGCGAAGCGGCACGCGCAACAGGGCAAGCTTGGTGTCGGCTGCCTTCCGCGCCGGGGTCCTGATTGCGGACCGGTACAGGCTGCGGCCGTCAGGGCGACGTTGCCTGCTGCCCTGACGCCGCACGGAGGGTGGCCAGGCGCCGAGAGCCGCGGCGCGCGTGCTTTCGAGGTTTCTAGACCACCAGGCCGCCGCCGTTGATGTCGAACGCCGCGCCGGTGATGTAGCCGGAGTGCTCACCGGCCAGGAAGGCGACCAGTTCGGCGACCTCCTCCGGCCGGCCCAGCCGACCCACCGGAAACGTGGCGCCGATCTCGGCCGCCCGGTCCGGCGAGATCTGCGAGCGCACCATCTCGGTGTCGATCAGACCCGGGCACACCGCGTTGACGGTCACCCCGCGCGGCGCGAACTCGATCGCCATCGAGCGCACGATGCCGAGGACCCCGTGTTTCGACGCGGTGTAGTGGGCGCCGCCGAGGGTGCTGTTGGTCTTGCCCGCCGTGGACGAGAAGTGGATGATCCGGCCCCAGCCCTGGTCCAGCATGGGACGGGCCGCGCACTGGCTGATCAGGAAGGCGCCCTTCAGGTTGACGTCGAGAACCAGGTCCCATTCCTGCTCGCCGATGTCAAGGGCCGATCCGCCGAACAGGATGCCCGCCGCGTTGACCAGGACGTCGAGGCGGCCGAAGGAGGCCAGGGCGGCTTCCACGCTGCGCCCTGGCGACCGGACATCGCCGCAGACCGTGACCACCTCGGCGCCCGCCGACGTGAGCTCGGCGGCCAGCGCGTCCAGCCGCTCCTGCCGCAGGTCGAACAGCACGGTCCGCAGGCCCGACGCGGCCAGCCGGCGCGCGCAGGCGGCCCCCATTCCCCGTCCGGCCCCCGAGACCAGGGCGACGCGGTCAGGCATCCTGGCACCACCCAAACACCGGTGTGACCCCTTCGCTGGCTGCGGTTGGCTCACCACTGCGTCTCGCGCCCCGGCCGGGCCGGATCGCCGTGTCCGCTCGGCTCACCCTATCGGGGCCCGCCGCAGATCCTGCTGGAGCCAGCCGCAGATTCTCCTAGCCACACGGCCGGCCGGCCACGGCGAGCGGCGAAATTCACCGGGCCCTGATGCTGCGTCGCATGCCTTGTCCCTAAGTAAACCCGCAAGTAACATACCCGCCGGTAACAAGTCCTGGGAGGAGCCCTTCATGCGAAGACCCTTAACGTTGTTCCTCGCCGCGGCCGCGATCGCGGTCACCGGGATGGCCCTCGCCGGGCCGGTGCTGGCCAGTCCGGCGGCCCCGTCCGACACGACGATCGGCGTGACCTATCCCGTCACGGGAAGCACCTTCATCAAGGCGATCGACTCGACGATCGCACTGGGCCCCGGCACGCTGTCCACGACCGCGGACCTGACCACCTCGACCCTGACCGGGACGCTCTCGCTGCCCCCGGCGACCGGGTCGTTCAAGGAACTCGGGCTGATCCCGGTCACCGCGACCACCCAGATGGTTCAGGACGGGCAGGCCACTGGCACGGTCAACTTCGGCACCAACTCGGTCACCACCACCGCGACCGAGACGATCAGGCTGACCGGCCTCCGGGTGGCCGGCCTGCCCATCCCGATCGGCCGTTCCTGCGAGACGTCCCCGGCGGCCATCACCGTGACCTCGCAGCCCGGCTTCAACGTGCTGAGCGGCGGCACGCTGTCCGGGACCTACACGATCCCGCGGTTCGCGCACTGCGGGCTGGCCACGATCCTGATCAACCTGACCCTGCCCGGGCCTGGCAACACGATCTCGCTCACGCTGGGCGCGGGAAAGCTCGGCTGACGGCGGGCCGGCCACCCGTTCCCGGCTCGCCCCGGCCAGCGGGGTCAGCCGCGGAACGGGTGGCTTGGCTGTCCGGTGACGCCGGGCTGGCACACGAACAGTGCCCCGCCGAGCGCGCCGGGCCCGGCGGCGGTGGTCACGAACAGCTGGTCCAGACCAGGCCCCCCAAACGCGCAACTGGTCACCCTGGCCGCCGGTAGCTCGACGGACTCGCGCACCCGGCCCCCGGTGTCGTGGCGGAGCACGGCGCCGCCGCCCCAGACCGCGACCCAGACCCCGCCGTCGGCGTCCACGGTGAGACCGTCGGGCACGGCTTCGCCCCTGCCGACGGCCGCGAACCGGCGGCGGCCGTCGATCTCGCCGGTGGCGGGATCGAAGTCGAACACGTCCACCTGGCGGTCCTGGGAGTCGATGTAGTACATCAGCCGCTCGTCCGGGCTCCAGCCGATGCCGTTGGAGATGCCGACCCCGGTGACCAGTTTGGTCACCCCCAGGTCCGGGTCGAGCCGGTACAAGGTGCCCGCGCCCGGCCGCTCGTCGTCGGCCATCGTGCCGGCGAAGAACCGGCCGGCCCGGTCGCAGGCGCCGTCGTTCATCCGGTTCTCCGGCCGGTCCGGCTCGACCGCCGCCAGCGGGACCACCTGGCCCGAGGCCGGGTCCAGGGCCACGAAACCCTCCCTGACCGCGACCACGAGCCCGCCGCTGGCCCGCCGGACGACCGCGCTGGCCGGCTGGCCGACCTCCCAGCTCGTGAACGATCCGGCCGCGTCCATCTGGTGTACCCGGCCCTCCGGGATGTCGACCCAGTACAGCGACTGGTCCTGGTCGTCCCAGTGCGGGCCCTCGCCCAGCGTGGCCATGGGCGCCTGCACCTGCGTTAGCTGCGTGGTCATGCCGCCCCCCTCCGTAAGACCGTCACAGTACTTCGAACGCGTCCTCCAGGATCGACAGGCCCTCCTCGAGCAGCCCCTCCGAAATGACCAGCGGAGGCAGGAACCGCAGCACGTTGCCGAACGTGCCGCAGGTGAGGACGAGCAGCCCGGCCGAGTGGCACGCCCTGGCCACCTGAGCCGTGACCGCCGGGTCCGGCTCCAGGGTGCCGGGGCGGACCAACTCGATGGCGATCATCGCGCCGCGGCCGCGCACGTCGCCGATGACCGGGTGGGCCTCGGCCATGCGGCGCAGCCGGGGCAGCATGACGTCGCCGATGCGGCGCGCCGCCGCGGGCAGGTCCTCCTTGCCCATGGTCTCGATCGCGCCGAGCGCGGCCGCGCAGGCCACCGGGTTCCCGCCGAACGTGCCGCCCAGCCCGCCCGGGTGCACGGCGTCCATGATCTCGGCGCGCCCGGTCACCCCGGCCAGCGGCAGGCCGCCCGCGATGCCCTTGGCCGTGATGACCAGGTCGGGCACCACGCCCTCATGGTCAACGGCGAACCAGTCTCCGGTCCGGCAGAACCCGGACTGGATCTCGTCGGCCACGAACACGATCCCGTTGTCCTTGCAGAACGCCGCGAGGCCGGGCAGGAACCCGTCCGGCGGCACCACGAACCCGCCCTCGCCCTGGATCGGCTCGATCACCACCGCGGCCACGTTGTTCTCGCCGACGTGCGAATGGATCAGCCCGGTCACCACGTCCAGGGCCCGCTTGCGGCAGGCCTCGGGGCCGCCCGGCCAGCGGAACGGGTAGGCCATCGGCACCCGGTAGACGTCGGAGGCGAACGGCCCGAAGCCGTCCTTGTAGGGCATGTTCTTGGCCGTCATGGCCATCGTCAGGTTGGTCCGCCCGTGATAGGCGTGGTCGAAGACCACCACCGCGGTCCGGCCGGTCGCCTTGCG